>CAMQDG010000006.1 GCA_946999425.1 uncultured Peptoniphilus sp. | reverse complement strand
AAGGACACTTAGACTATAAAAGATATTATCCAGCAGTAATAAACGATGAAGAATTTACAGAATTTGCAAAAGAAACAGCAATAGATTTATTAGGACCAGAAAAAGTCATAGAAATAGAAAAGCCCACCATGGGAGGAGAAGACTTTGCCTTTTACTTAAAAAAAGCGAAAGGAACATTCTTAGCCCTAAACAACTTAAGACCAGCAGAAGACGGCAAAAAATATCCTCACCACAGTTCAAAATTTGACATAGAAGAAGACACTCTTTATATAGGAGCAGGAGTTTTAGGAGAAATAGCCTACAGATATTTAAATAAAGAAAAATCAAAATAAAAATAATAGAAAAACCTTAACAAAAAAAGTTAAGGTTTTTTATTTTATAACAAATACTTGCAACAGAATTTAGGAATTTAAACTGGTCCACAGAGACCACAAAATCCCACGCAGGAATGTGGGGTTTGTTTGTGCGAAAAGATTTCAAAAGAATAAATCTTTGCAATTGGTCCGGTCGCCGTAGGCGAATAATTTGAAATAAAATAAAAAATAATAAAAAGAGATAAATAAAAATAAAAAATTACCAAAAAAATTTTTAATATAAATATCTATTGACCTGAAAAAACTTTTTTCGTATCATGT
This sequence comes from uncultured Peptoniphilus sp., assembly GCA_946999425.1. GTDB lineage: Bacteria > Bacillota > Clostridia > Tissierellales > Peptoniphilaceae > Peptoniphilus_B. The sequence continues at coordinate 35,635 of CAMQDG010000006.1, read as the reverse complement.
ATATGATAAACAATATCAAAGAGGTAAAAAATATGGAAGAATTTTTAATAACTTGTTGCGCGCCAACCTTGGCAGGCAAAAAAGTTGGAAATATTTTCAACCTGAAAAAAACTTGTGTTACAAACTTTGAAATAAAAAAATGGGCTTTGCTCTTAAAAAGGTTTAAAATAGAAGTCCGCATAATAAAAGAAACTAATGATGCATATTTAATATATGTTTATCGTGAAAATCTTTTAAAAAATATTTTATCCCAAGAGCAAATCAAAGACTTTTTACATAATTACGGCTACATAAGCCCAAAAACCGAAGACATGATAAAATGCTTAACTCTGCGCCTTAAAGAAAAGGACGAATTTCCTCATGAAATAGGAGTCTTTTTAGGATATCCTCTCATAGATGTTATAGGTTTTATAGAAAATAAAGGTAAATGCTATAAAAAGTGCGACCTTTGGAAAGTTTATGGAGACGAATTTAAATGTAATGAGCTTTTCAAAGAGTATCGCAAGTGTAAATATTGTTTTCAAAAAATGTATGAAGAGGGCTTTAAAACAAGCGAAATAATTGAAAAATATGCCGAATCATATCAATAGATTTCAAATACCCTTTGTTCGTAAAAAAGAATCCACCTGTTTTAAGGTGGATTTTTTTATTGTCTTATTTATTTACAGAAGCATCAAAAATGGCATCAATGCTATTTCCAATAAGAGAATTAAACTCTTCATCAGACAAACTTTCCTTCAAACCTTCAGAAAGAGCTCTTGAAAAAGAAGCAATCATCCTCTTATTTTTTCTCAAAAGTTCATTAGACATCTCTCTTGAATAGCCACCAGAAAGAGCAACAATTCTAAGAGTATTTTCAAAATCATAAAGATCAAGATAAGTATTTTCACGACAGGGTAGAGTAAGTTTAAAAATAACAAAAGAACCCTTATCAAGTTTTTCCATATGTTTTTTAAGCTCTTTGTGTAAAAATTCCTCAATTTTTTCTTTATCAGAAGAATTTATATCAACCTCAGGCTCAATAATAGGAACAAAACCCTTGGCAATAATCTTTTTAGCGTAGGCAAATTGTTGCTCAACAACGGCTTTAATACCAGACTCATTATATTCTTTAATAACAGAACGCATTTTAGTTCCGAAAATATTTCTTTCCTTGGCATTAGTTAGAAGCTCATCTAAGCTTTTCATTTCCTTCATAAGTTGAACGCCATCCTTAAGCTCAGCCAAGCCCTCATCAACTTTTAAAATAGGAACTATGCCCTTTTCATCCCAAAGATAATCGGCAGTATATTTACCGTCAATTTTTGAGTTCATAGTAATCTTAAAAAGAATAGCAGCCAAAATTTTTTGAGAATTAAAAGCAGGACTTTTAATTATTCTCTTTCTCATTTCGTGGACAAGATTAAACATCTCTTCATCATTAGAGTATCTGTCTTCATTAACACCATATAATCTAAGAGCCTTAGGAGTAGAACCGCCGCTTTGATCAAGAGCGGCAATAAAACCGTCGGCATTTTTCATTCTTTCAAATTGTTTTTGGTTCATATTTTCCCCCTTTTAAAATAGTATATCATATTTTATAAAAGCTAAGTAAAAGTCTTTTTAAATGGAAAAGAAAATCAAAATAATTTACAAAAAATAATTTACGTGATAATATACAAAGAGCAAAATAAATAAGGAGGTGCTCTATGGAAATCACAAAAGACACTCTGATTGGAGAAATAATTCAACAAAACCCAGAAGCAATAACAACACTTATGAGCTTTGGATTAGGTTGTGTAATGTGTCCTTCAAGCCAAATGGAATCCCTTGAAGAAGCAAGCTTAGTACACGGAATGGATGTAAATGTACTTGTATCTGCCCTTAACAGTGCAATAAAAAAATAAATAAAAAAACAAAAAGGCGGTCTTATATATTGGTTTTTACACCAGTACAAAAAGAATCGTCTTTTTTTATTATGATGAATTGCAAATAAATAAAACATTCATAAATTATATACTAGCTAAAAATAAAGAAAATACTATGACAAATGCAAATTTTTTGTTTATAAAATGAATTAAAAAATCTGGATTATTAAAAATTTAATTAAAATGTTTGAAAAAATAAAATATTTGAGAAAATATGGATCTTTATATAATGTGATAAATTTAAAAATGTAATAGCATAGACAAAATGAAAAGCTTTGGAGATTTAATCTTCGGAGCTTTTTTAATTAAAATTAAAGAATTATAAGGTAAGTAATATATAAGAAGGCACTCAAAGTGATTAGTTGATATATGAAATGCAATTTTATGATTATTTAGTGAAAAACATAATTATATATTATAGGCTAAATTGTTATAGAAGATCAAATAAAAATACAAAATATATAGAATTGTAGGAATATAAAATTATAATGCAGAAAATAAAAAAATAAATCATTTTATTTATTGCAATGATAAAAGCAATCAATTATACTTATCCAGTAACGTTATTTTTTCGGCAAATTGTTAAATATATTTTTATATTTCTAATTTGTTGACAATAAATTCTAATATAGGGAGGATAAGAGATAAATGAAAAGGAAATATATTTTATTTTTTATGTCATTTATAATGATTTTGTGCTCAAACTCTAATGCTATGAGCATGGATAAAATTGAAAAATTAAAAAATGACAGAGTAATAGAGGGAAGAGAAAATGGAGACTTAGATCTTGATGGATATATTACAAGAGCAGAGACCTTGAAAATAATAGCATATGGTCTAGGATATGAAAAAGAGATTAAAAGTTATACTGCTTTGGAATCTTTTAAAGATGTACCCGAAAATCATTGGGCTAGAAATATAATTGCTTTTTCAAAGAAAGTTAGATTAAAAAATGGAAATTTTTTAACAAATGGGTATCCAGATGGCACTTTTAAACCAGATGAAAAAATTAGTAACGCTGAAGTTTTGAATCTTTTATTGAAAGCTTATTATAATGATTTTAATCAAAAGTTTTCAAGTGAAGGGAATTGGTCCAAAAGTATTATTAAGTTTGCCAAGGAAGTTGGATTTTTAGAGGAAACAGAAATTGAAAAAGGAAATGAATTAGCTTTAAGAAGAAATGCTTTTATATGTCTTGAAAATGCAAGAGAGTATAAGAATGAGAAGAATGTTATAAAAAATGAAAGCAAAAATCATTCTTATTCAAGTGTTTCTCCATCATCCGACTATGGTCGTGCATGGAATTTTTATAAATTACATAATGAAAAAGTGGAGAAACCTAATACTGGCAAAGAAACCAAGAATAAATTTAAGGTAGTGCTTGATGCAAATGGTGGAAAGTTTGAAAATGGTGAGCTTAATAAAACTTTTGAACTTAAAATGGGACAAGATTTAAATCAAGCTGAAAAGCCTATCAAAGAAGGATTTAAATTCATGGGTTGGTCCTTGGTTGCAGATGGTGCAGTTGATGGTAATATTCTAAAAAATATTCAGGAAAACAAGACAGTATTTGCGGTATGGGATAAGATAAAAGAAGATATACAGGAAAAAAGTTATGAGATATCTTTCGACGCTAATGGAGGACAATTTGAAAAGACAAGTAAAACAAAAATAAATGTTAAAGAAGGAAAATCTTGCAACCCTCCTGTTCCAACTAGAACGGGCTACGTTTTTAAAGGTTGGTCTGAAAGACCGAATGGAGATATAGATAATTCTTTACTTGATAATATAAAGGATAGCAAAAGAATTTATGCAATATGGGATATGGAGTGTATAATTCTAAATCAAGATGGCTACGATGGCGATATTCCTTTTGTTTATGCTGATAGAGATGAAGACATTCAAATTTTATTTAAAGATAAAGCTGAAGACATAATTGCAAAGCTTGGCTCAATAGAACTTGAACATGACAGTGGAACTTTTAAAAATCCTGTTAATGAGAGAATTAAAGGGATAGCTGTAAGTGAACTAAAATTGAATAAAAATATAGGAAAGCTTATTGAAATTTGTCTTGATGATAATGAAGACAATAAGACATATTTAAAAATAGCCATAAAAGAAAAATCTGTTGATGACAAATTAAAGAATGAATATTGTGTGAAATTCGATGCAAATAAAGGAAAGTTTGATGATAATTCAAAAGAAAAAGATATTAAAACTGTTCAAGGTAAAAGTCTTTTCTTTACATATCCCGAGCCAAAGCGAGAAGGATATGTATTTTTAGGATGGTCGTCAAAAGCAGACGGAAATGTTGAGCTGGATTTAATAAACAACATACAATCCGACAAGACTGTTTATGCTGTTTGGATGGAGCTAAAAAAACCAGATATGGTTAAGGTTATATATAATGCAAATGGCGGAAAATTTAAAGAAAGTGAAATTTACGAAGAGGATGTCGTCAAAGGACAAAATGCGCATAATTCAAATAAGCCTACAAGGGCTGGATTTAAATTAATTGGCTGGTCTTTGAAAAAAGACGGACAAGTAGACAATGACATCTTAAAAAACATACAAACAAGCAAGACCGTATACGCAGTATGGGAAGAAATAAAAGAAGCCCCAGTTCAACTCATGATAACCCTAAACCCAAATGGTGGAAGATTTAATGGCACAATAGGCAACAAGATAATAAGAGTAAACAAAGGCTCAAACATGGATAACATAGAAGCACCGAAAAAAGAAGGATACAAATTCATGGGTTGGAGTTCTTCAATGGTAGGAAACAAAGTAGACAATGACATCTTAAAAAACATACAAACAAGCAAGACCGTATACGCAGTATGGGAAGAAATAAAAGAAGCCCCAGTTCAACTCATGATAACCCTAAACCCAAATGGTGGAAGATTTAATGGCACAATAGGCAACAAGATAATAAGAGTAAACAAAGGCTCAAACATGGATAACATAGAAGCACCGAAAAAAGAAGGATACAAATTCATGGGTTGGAGTTCTTCAATGGTAGGAAACAAAGTAGACAATGACATCTTAAAAAACATACAAACAAGCAAGACCGTATACGCAGTTTGGAAAGAAATAAAGAATCCCCAAAAAGAAGTCTTCAAAAATGTAATATTTAATGCAAACGGAGGCTATTATGAAAGCGAAAATGAAGATGACGATGTAAGAAGGATGAAGTTTATAAAAGTTAAATATGGAGAAGATGCTGTGAATCCTCCGATTCCTAAAAGAGACGGCCATAAGTTTTTGGGGTGGTCTGATAGCAATGTTGGAAGTGTCAATGAAAATGTTTTAAAAAACATTAGGGAAAATAAGACCGTCTATGCGATATGGAAGAAACTTAAATAGGAGTTCAAATGAAAAAAATCAAAAGAATATTTGTATGTGTAATGTCTCTCATACTCTTTATTTCAAATTTTTCATATGCTGGAGAATTGAAAAAAGAGCCGATTATAAATAAGCTTCCGGATTACGTTAGAAAAGCCAAAACTGGTGAATATCTTGATGTAATTATAAATTTAAAAGATCAGACGGACACGAGTGCAATAAAAACAAAAGAAGAAAACAAACTCGTCTGTGATGATGAAACAAAAACTAAAATTATCAGAAAAGAGATAGTAAAAAAGCTTGAGCAAAACGCAAAATCTAGCCAAGAAGATGTTCTAGAAACGATAGAAGACGGTAAAAGACTAGGAGAAGTAAAAAATTTCAAATCATACTATATTATAAATTCCATTCATTTGGTTGCAAAAAAAGAATTTATAGAAAAAGTTGCAAAATTTGATGAAGTCTACGAAATTATTGAAAATAAAACTATAAAAGAGAAAAAGGAAGAGCCGGTAAAGAAACAAGAGCTAAGGGCATTTTCTACCAGAAGTGTTCAAAAACATATACCATGGAATTTAAAAGCTATAAATGCAATAGAAGCCCAAGATTACGTCAAAGAAAAGGAGGGGGCAGTTGTTGCTATAATTGATTCGGGTGTTGATTATAATCATCCAGCCATAAGGGATAATTATAGGGGAAACAATCCCACATTGAGGGCATACTCTTGGTATGATGCCACTAAAAATAAATTTGGAGATCAGACTTTCCCAGATGATGCAGGAAGTCATGGAACCCATGTTTGCGGAACTATCCTTGGAAAAAACACAAAAACAGATTCTTACATGGGCGTTGCTCCTGATGCAAAATGGATAGCGGTAAAAATATTTAATGAAAGAGGAGAAACCACAACCGACTATATAATAAGGGCTTGCGAATGGATTATGGCACCGTATGGATCAGATGGGGTTAAAAGACCGGATTTAGCACCTAAAGTAATAAATAATTCATGGGGTGGCGGAAAGGAAGACCATAATAATTTTTATAAAATAATACTTAAAAGGTGGAGAGATGCAGGAATAATTCCAATTTATGCCGCAGGAAATGCAAGACAAGCTAAGCAAGGCGGTGACGGATCGGTAGGGATACCAGGGTCTTATCCAGAGGCATATACAGTCGGAGCCTTAGACTTAAATGATGAACTCATAGATTTTTCCTATAGGGGACCATCAATCTATACAGATAAGTGGAAGCCTGATATCAGTGCACCTGGAGTAAATATTTTGTCATCTATACCTGGACAAAGATACAGTGTTTACTCTGGCACATCTATGGCAGCGCCTCATGTCACGGGTGTTGTGGCTCTTATGCTTCAAGCAAATCCAAATTTAAATGCTAATCAAATTGAGGATATTTTGGATAAAACGGCAACACCTTTAACGGATGATAATTTTATAAGTTCACCAAATCACGGATATGGCTATGGCAAAGTCAACGCTTATAATGCTGTAAGGTTAGCTGAAAAACAAAAAAAGGATACAGCTATTGATGATAAAGAGATGGGTTTTTTAGAAGGCAATGTTTATACAAGTGCTAGTGACGATATAAAGCCTGAGATAAGTGGAATTGCCAACAATTTTATTGTCAATACTTTCGACAGTTTTTTTGAAGCCAAAGTCAAGGACAATTCAGGTGTAAAGAGAGTATCTCTAAACTTAGATGATCACATATATGATATGGCCCTTATAAAGGGAAATTATATAAATGGAATCTATAGAGTCAAGATATCTCCTAATTTAATAAAATCGAAAAAGCTAAAATATTTCATAGAAGCAGAAGACATAAATGGAAATATTACCAGAGCTGATGAAAAGAATCTTTATATAAAAAGTGCCTTGAAAACAGGATATAAACAGGATTTTGAAAACGACTTTAGTGGCTTTAAGTATGGCTCATGCGATCAAATAAACGATAGTGCGATAATGACTGATCCTACAACAAGTAGATATAAGTTAAAGTTTGACAAGGATGTAAATCTATGGCAATGGGGCGAGCCAACTTATGGTCCAGAAAACAAAAGTGGAAATAAAGTTCTGGGAACTGTTTTAGATGGGACATATCAAAAAATAAAAAGAAACTCATCTATTATAATGCCACTTGTAGATTTGAGCGATGAAAGAGAAGATGTTAGATTGAAGCTTGACCATTGGTATGATCTGACAGGTGGAGATAAGTATGCAAACTTCTATATTGATACGGCGGAAATTTTAATAGCAGAAGTAGGAGATGAAAAATCTGAAGAAGATCTTACCTATATACCTATAAAACAATTTAAGAAATCATCTAAGGGTTGGCAACATGAAGATATAAGTTTAAACGATTATCTTGGCAAAAAAATTTCAATAATGTTTAAACTTGAAGAAGGAAGCCTTGCACTTAGAAAAAAATCGGCGGGTTGGTATATAGATAACATTAGTATAGCAAGGGAAGGACAAGCTTTAGAGAGTATAATTGTTGAACCTGGTGAAAATATAAATTCAGTTGAAAATTACGAAAAAGGTTCAAAAATTCCTTTGAGTGCCAAAATTAAAGTAATGGAAACTGGTATTGAAGTAAAGTCACAAGAGGGAAGTGGCAGATATTTTATTAAGCACCCAGCGGGGCACTATAAGCTATTAGTAGAAAAAGAGGGGTTTTTGCCACAAGAAAAAGATGTGATAATTGAAGCTGGAGCAAAAAATCACCTGGAAGATATTTACTTAAAAAAAGATTTAGGCAATAAGTTAGAAATTGAAATACTAGATGATTTTGATTTACCCACATTTGCGAGAGTTCAAATTTATAAGAAAGATGATATAAAAGAGCTTTATTCGAAAGAGGGCTCAAAAATTGAATTTTCTAATTTGAATATTGGTAAATATAAGTTGCTTGTAAGTGGTGATGGTATACAAACGCGAGAGTTGGAAATTGATTTGAAGTCGGATCAAAAAATTCAAGTAAGAACTAAAAAGGTCGAGTATCTTCAAAACAAATCTTGGGGCTATGAAGGGGAGCTTGCAGATAACCTGACATGCGAAGATGATGCTAATAGACTTTTTGCTTTTGGAATTAAAAATGAAAAAACATTAGAACTTGATGAGTTGGAGATATATCTTACCAGAAGCAAGGAACAAGAGAACATAAAAGGGCAAAAGTATAAGGTATATATCTTTGAGGGTAATAATGATGATGGATTGCCTGGAAAGATATTATATTCAACAGAAAAAGAGTGCGAAAAAGACGGATGGAACAAGATAAAGATACCAAAAATTCAGGTAAGAGGGGACTTTTATTTAGCATATAAAAAAGATGAAGGATATTTTGGATTAGGACTTGATAGCAATAAGCCTTTTGATAACTCCTATGTTCTTTATAAGGGGGCATGGAATCCATCATCTACATTAGGAATGTACATGATTAGAGCCATAGGAAAAGAAATAAATCCGCAAAAGGCCAATGGTCATAAGCTTTATTTTAAATCCAACAATATAAATAGGCAGGAAAAAGTAGAGGAAATCGAAGACTTAGCAGCATACAAATTGCCAGAACTTGATTTTGAACCTGAAATAGGAAAAGTTTTTGCTGGTTGGATAATTGAAGGAAAAGAATATCAACCTGGAGATATAATATATCCATCAAGCGATATGGAAATTTTGGCGAAATGGAAAGAAAAAGATGCGGAGTCTATAAATCCAAATACCAATCAATCATTGAAGCCAGAGGTACCAGAATATTTAAGCAAGATAGAAGAAAAGACTATTCCAATTTATTTTGGAGTGATTTCAAGCTCACAAAGCGAGAATAAAAAAGAAATAGAAAAGAAAGAAGAACCACAAAAAGACTATGAAAATCACTGGGCAAAAGAAGCCATAGACTTTTGTCTAAAAAAAGGATACTTTAAAGACATAGCTGATAATTCAAGCTTCAATCCAGAAAAGGCAGCAACAAGAGCAGAGTTTATAACGGTTCTTGCAAGATATGCAGGAGTATACAATAAAACAAACAAAGCTGGCTTCGAAGATGTAAGTTCAGACAAGTATTATTCTCCATTTATTTCGTGGGCAAAAGAAAACAAAATTATCTTAGGAAGAGGAAATGGAAAATTTGCTCCAGATGACACAATAAGTAGGGCTGAAATGGCAACAATTATCCATAGAATGGCAAAAGTACTAAAACTAGATAAGTTTACAAAAAATATGAACATGGAATTTAAAGATGCCGATGAAATTCCAGATTGGGCAATAGATCAAGTAAAAGACCTTGTAAATCTTGGAATCATAAATGGGAACAGTGACAATACATTTAATCCAAAGGGCAACTTCAAAAGAGCTGAATTGGCGCAAATAATCTATAATTTCAGCAAAAATAAATAAACTTATGTTATCTTCAAACGAGGCGAGCAAATAGATAAAAAAGGACCGACCAAGAAAGTCGATCCTTTTTTTATGATGAATTGCAAATAAAATTGCGGCACCTAAATTAAACTAAGTTCATGTAAAAATAATTCAACAAAACCCAGAAGCAATAACAACACTTATGAGCTTTGGATTAGGTTGTGTAATGTGTCCTTCAAGCCAAATGGAATCCCTTGAAGAAGCAAGCTTAGTACACGGAATGGATGTAAATGTACTTGTATCTGCCCTTAACAGTGCAATAAAAAAATAAATAAAAAAACAAAAAGGCGGTCTTATATATTGGTTTTTACACCAGTACAAAAAGAATCGTCTTTTTTTATTTTAAAAAAGATAATTAAAAAAATTTTATAAAAAATATTTATTTTTTTCTCTCACCCAATTCACGCGGACCGGTAAACCGGTCCCTAGAGCCCACAAAATCCCACGCACAAATTTATTGTAATTAGGATCCAACCCACACGTGAATGTGGGGTTTATTTATGCGTAAAGGTTTCAAAAGAGTAGAACTCTGTAAATGAATGTAGGGACCAATTTATTGGTCCGCCGCCGTAAGGCGAATAATTGAAAATAAAATAAAAAATTAATGGAAAAAACATAAAGTAAAATGCGTCACGTAAAGCGTAAATATGAATTGATAAAAATTGTCCGGGCCATTTTTCTAGACAAAATGTATAATATAGATGTTCAAAGAAGTTTTTAAATGTTAAGAAATTAATATTTGTTTAAAAAGTTAAGTTTATAAGATAGAGGGTATGTTATATGGAATGGTCCATTCTTTTTATTGAAATAATTATTTTATGCTTTTTATTTTTTATAATATGTATTTTAGGAACTGGGACGGATAAGAAAAATTTAAAAAATTATTCTTCCTATCCGGATGAGATTCAAGTAAGAATAAAAAATCTTAAGGAGTATGATGGAAGATTTAAAGAGAAGAGCAAGATATCTACTTTTATTGGAAATTTTTTGTTTTTTTCAGTTTTATTTTTAATTTTTGGAATTTTTATTCGCCAAGAAAATTTTATCCACAATTTTCTTTTTATATTTATTTTAGGTCAGGCATTAAATCTTTTTGATCTTATAGTTATTGATCTTTTGTGGTGGAGAAATTCAAAGCGTATAAGGTTTTCGAAAGTCCCTGAAAGGGCTCTTTATATGGATCCAAAAAAGCATATAGATTCTTTTTTAAGGGCTTTGATTATGTATTTTATAGTAGGGATTGTTGATGGATATTTATTAACTTTATTTTAATTAAAAAACTCACAGAAAAAGCTGTGAGTTTTTATTTTATAGATTTTATTTCAATATTGAGGTCCATGTTTCGAAGTTTCCTTCTTTATCTTCCCTATGGAAGGTATGAGAATTGGAAGCCTCTAAGATATCGAAGTAATACCACTTATCTTTTTTTAAGTCTGTAAAAGATTGTACTTCATATTTTACAGAATAAAGACTTTTTTCATTAGCCTTTCTTCCGTAAACATTATTTAAGATTTTTATGGCTTCTGCTCTTTTTATATATTCATCAGGCCTTATGGTATTGTCTGGGTATCCATTAAGATAAGAAATATGATTTTCTTTTGGTTTATTGTCTATAATTTTGAAAAAGCTTGGTTTTCCTTGGTTATAATGGGCAAGTATAAGGGTATTTTTCTTAAATTGTTTTCTTATGCTTTCTCCTTTTTTCCAAATATTATTTCCGGGTTTTTCTTCTTTCCAAAAATCAAAAATATATTTTGAATATAAATTTTTTTCTTTGCCAATAGGATCATCTACGGGTATAGTAACTTCTCTATTGGGAGTTACCCAAAATATTCTCCTAAACTTAGTGTCATCGCTGGCCTTATCAGTGGTATCAACCATTACCTTAACAAAGTTAATTGATTTTCTTAGAGGTTTACAAGGAATTTCCTTTTATATTATCTAATAATTTTATAAAAATTATGTAAATTTTAAAATCATGCTATAATTGAAAGGATAAAATAAAACGATAAAAAATATCAAAGTATGTTTTTAAATTAATACATATAAACAAGTAAAAAATCATGATTAGAAGAGGTGAGGTATGAATTTTATTGATATTAATAAGGAAAATGAAAGGGTAATACTTTTAATTTATCCTATGTCCTTTACAGAAATGGGAGTAAGAGATTTGTTTATAAACAATATGTCGGGAGATTACAGGTATATTGTTCCAGAACTATCTGGTCATGGAAAGTCTAAGGAAATTTTTAAATCCGCCCAAAGGGAAGCTGATAAAATTCAAAGTTATTTGTTGGATAATAAAGTGGAAAAAATAGATTTAGCTTTTGGGGCATCTTTAGGTGGGATTGTTTTATTAAATTTATTAAAAAATAAAAATTTGCAGATTAAAAAATGTATTTTTGAAGGCTCTAGCTTATGTCAAAGCGGGAAACTTACAGAGTTTTTATTTAGAAAAGTGGCTCTAAATACTTATAAAAGAGCCCTTAAGGACAGAGAGTTTGCCATAAAGGAATTGACCAAGGAATATGGAGAAGAACTAAGTCAACTTATTGTAGATTGCTTTATAAACATGAGCCAGGAAAGTATAAAAAATATAGCCAGTGATTGTGCCTTTGTAAAGCTTCCAAATCTATCTAAGGAAGTCCAGGAGAGATGCATTTTTTGCTATGGATCAAAGGAATATTTTCTTAAGGATGCAAGAAAAATAATAAAAAGAAAATTCCCCTATGCGACTTTAAAGGTTTGGGAAGGTTTTAACCATTGCAATAAGATTATAAAAGATAATTTGGAGTATTGTAAATTTTTAGAAAGTCAAATTTAAAGGTAGTTTTTATAATTTTTGGCTTATAGTAGATGAATCAGCTTAAGAAATAAAAATAATAGATTAAAATAAAAGCCTTCCTTAGCAATGACAAGAATGTATATGTTTAAAAATGATGATTACAGTAAAAACTTTAATTTAAAGGGAGTGGCTTCATCGATTTTAGTAAATCTTTATAGTGAAAGTCCTATAACATTAGAAGTGGGAGGAAAAACTTATAAACTTGATCCTAAATCTTCAGAAGGGGAACCGTCAATGGATGGAGGTTCAGTTAAGTTTTCACTTCCTGACACTAAGGGAACTATAAATGTAAAAGGAAATGGACAATATATAGTTAAGCAAAGATCAATTACACCAGACGGATCAGAATTGATTACAATTTCTTATGCAAGCTTTGATTCCAGAACAAATACTATGTTCTCACAAAGATCCCATAAGATTGAAAGAGCAACAGGAACATTTGCCAATAGAACATATTATGTTGAACCTTCAACATGGTCTGTATCTAAAAATTATTTAAAAAATTTAGATTACAAAATGGTAGAATTTAGAAAATATTAATAAATATTTTAAACATAGCCACTGTTAATTCAGTGGTTATGTTTTTTTATTAGAAAGAAATATATATTTTATTAAAAAAGATAACTTAAATAATAGGGTGTTTTTACAAAAAATATTTATTATTATAAAATAAAAATAGGGGATATGCTTAAAATGAAAAAATATTTTAATAAATACTATAATCAAAAAGAGATGTAATATGAGCTTAAAAAATAAAAAATTTATTTTATCTTTAATATTTTACTTTTTTTCTTTTATTTTCACATATTTTTTATTTGTGGTTATTAAAAAAATTTTTTTTATTCCAATTTTAAACAATTCTATAATAATTTTTAATTTTATAATTTTTATCTTTTGCCAAATATTTTTTGTAATAAATTTATTTAAGCTTAAAAATAAAGAGTTTTTAAAAATATTATTTTTTATTTTAATTGTAATTTTAGCCTTCCTTTGGATTTATATTATGGCAATATTAAGTATTTTTGTCGTCAAAGATAATAATCCCTTTTTATTTGAGAATCAAAAATACTATTATGTAAATGAAGGTTGGCTTGATCCTGATTATGAGATATATAAGAAAAAATTTTTTACTATGGATAAGTTAAATGAAAAGGAAATTGAAAAGATTTTTTCTGATTTAAAGGATATAAAAGATGATGGGGCAAGGGATATTTTAAAAATTATTAAAGAAAAAGGTAAGCCAGATATTAAAAATAATGGGAAAAGAGAGGAACCTTTAAAAGAAAATGAGGAAGAGGATTATAAAAATAGGCAAAAAATTGTAGATAAATTTTCTTTTAAAGATTCTAAGAAAATTGAAAATTCTGATTTTGCCCTATTGGAAGTTGACCATGCAGGGCCGAGGACTCATTGGTTTTTTGTAAAAATTAAGGATGAAAAACTTATTTTTATTTCAGAATTAGAGGACACGAGCCCAGGTTTTGAAGGTAAGGTTGACCATAAGGGGAATATATATTTAACTTTTAAAGATATTAATGGAAATATTAATAAATATAAGTCCCAGGACGGGGGAAGGACTTGGGAAACTTATAAATAAAATTTTAAAAATTTTCTTGTTTTTATTTTTATTTGGAATATAATATTTTTGGGAATGAAGTTCTCCCAAGATTTTTCTGAACTGCTATAAGCTGATGACTTCTGTATTTTAACGGAAGAGTCAGCTTTTTTTTTATTTTATAGGAGGTTTTATGCTAATATCCCTGGGTTTAATATTATTGATTGGAATGGGCCTTGCACAAGTGTGCAAAAAGTTAAAAATACCTAATATTATAGGAATGCTCTTTACGGGCATAGTTTTGGGACCTCATTTTTTAAATTTACTGGACCATAAGATTCTTTTAATTTCTCCGGAGCTTAGAAAGATTGCTTTAATTGTAATTTTAATAAAGGCTGGTCTTTCTCTTGATATAAAAGATTTAAAAAAAGTTGGACTTTCTGCTGTTTTATTATCTTTTTTGCCGGCAAGTTTTGAAATTTTAGCCTATGTAATTTTTGCAAGGCTTTTTTTATCCATGACTTTAGTTGAAGGGGCCATGCTTGGAGCGGTTATGGCTGCTGTTTCTCCTGCAATTGTAGTGCCAAGAATGGTAAGACTTATGGAGGAGGGCTATGGGGTTAAAAAATCAATTCCTCAGATGATTTTAGCAGGGGCTTCCTGTGATGATATTTTTGTTTTGGTTTTATTTTCCTCATTTTTTTCTATGGCAAAGGGTCAAGATCCTAATTTAATGAGCTTATTTAAAGTCCCTCTTTCTATTGTTCTTGGTATTTTATTAGGGGCATTGGTTGGTTATATTTTATATTTATTTTTTGAAAGTTTATATGAAAAAGATGACTATGTTAGAAATACTGTAAAGGTTATTATTATTCTGGCAATTTCTTTTATCCTGTGTTCAGGAGAAGATTTACTTAAAGATATAATTCCTTTTTCAGGTCTTTTAGCTATAGTTTCCATGGCTTCTATTATAAGAATTAAGTCCAGTGATTTTGTAGTGGAAAGATTGGGCCAAAAATTTGGGAAACTTTGGATTTTTGCGGAAATTTTATTATTTGTCCTTGTGGGAGCTGAAGTTGATATAAGCTACATGACAAAAATAGGTCCATTGGGGCTTATATTAATTTTTGCAGGTCTTATTTTTAGAAGTCTTGGTGTATTTATTTCAGTAAGCCCAGGAAAATTAAAAAATAAAGAAAAATTATTTTGCATTTTTGCCTACCTACCCAAGGCTACAGTTCAGGCTGCCATAGGCTCTGTGGCCCTGGGAGCAGGGCTTAAAAGTGGCATGGCAATATTATCTATGGCTGTTCTTGGAATAATAATTACAGCACCTTTAGGAGCCTTTTTAATTGATTTATCTTATAAAAAATTTTTACAAAAAAATTTTTAAATTTTATTTGACAGGAGAGAAAAATTATATTATTATTTTCACAACAGTTTAAGTTTTATAATAAAAATTTGAAAAAACGAGTAGGTCTATGGAAACTTACAGAGAGTGAGCGGTTGGTGAAAGCTCACAGTGAAAGTGGATTCGAAAATCATTTTTCTTTTGCAAGTCTGAAAATAGTAAGATTTGACGCTTTGGTAGGCGTTATCTATACCCGGCATTGATTGATGCTTGAGAGCTTATTATTTTAATAAGAATAAAAGGTGGTAACGCGGAAAATTTCGTCCTTTGTCTATAAGACAAAGGATTTTTTTATTGTATAAAATTTAAATTAATCAAAAAAAAGGAGATTTAAAATGAAAAAATTAACAAGAAGTGAGTTTTTACAATTAAGCATTATGTTATTCGGTCTGTTTTTCGGAGCCGGCAATTTAATTTTTCCGCCCCTTTTAGGAAATCAAGCAGGTTCTTACACTTTCACCGCTCTTTTAAGTTTTGCTGTAACGGCGGTTGTTTTTCCCGTCATAGGAGCTATAGTAGTTGGTAAAACAGACGGCCTTTCAAACTTGGCAAATAGAGTGGGACCTGTTTTTTCTATTGTTTTTACAACAGCAATTTATATATCCATAGGTCCCGGCTTAGGTATACCAAGAGCGGGAAGTGTTCCTTTTGAAATGGCAATAGCTCCTTATATTCCTCAAGGTTTTAACATAAATCTTGCAAGGCTTATTTATACCTTTGTATTTTTCTTAGTTGCCCTTTTAATTTGTCTTAAGCCTAATGAACTTGTAAAAAGAGTTGGAAAGTATTTAACTCCTGCCCTTTTAATTATGATTTTCTTAATGTTTGTAAAAATTGTTTTTATAGGCAAGGATATAAGTAGTCCTGTTGGAGATTATGAGTCATCACCTTTAGTTAAGGGATTTCTTTCAGGCTATGACACAATGGATGCTGTTGCCGCTTTAAATTTTGGATATGTAATAGCTCTTGCTATTAGGAGATTTGGAGTTGAAGATAAAAATCAAGTTACAAAATATACAATAAAAGCTGGAGTTTTAGCAGGCCTTGTATTATTTATAGTTTATGCAATGTTAAGCTCAATAGGTATGTTAACATCAGGAATGTTTGCAGGATCTGAAAATGGAGCAGTGGTTCTTACTAAGGCAATTAAACTTGCTTATGGAGATTTTGGTTTATTTTTACTTGCAGGAATATTTACTCTTGCTTGTTTAACAACTTGTGTAGGACTTATTACCAGCGGAGGAGAATATTTCCACCATTTATTTAAGGAAAAATTGTCTTATAGGACTTGGGTTTTCATTTGGACCTTTTTCTCCTTTGTTGTGGCAAATTTCGGATTAAATAACTTACTTGCATTTTCAGTACCAATTTTAATCTTAATTTATCCTGTTGCCCTTGTTTTAATTGTTATGGGTATAAGTCACGACTATGTAAATTACACGAGAGCAAGTTATTTAGTAGCTGCATTTTTTTCTGTAGGTCTTCCTTTTATACAAATGCTTGATAAGACTTTTAAAGTAAGTCTTCCCCTATTTACAGGATTGGAAAAATCCCTTCCATTAGCAGAAGAAGGCCTTTCATGGCTTCTTCCAACTTTTGTAGCACTTGTTGCAGTAAGTCTTTTAAAGAAGGTTTACGATTTAATATTTTATAATGGAAAGGAAACTGCATAAAAATTTTCTCCAATAAAAATTATTTGTTATAATAGAAACGATATATTTTAAGGAGATGTAGATTTTGAAGCAATTAAAGGGCGAAGAGCTAAGATGGGCACAGATTAATTTTAATTCTTTATTTTTGTTTTTTCTTACAGGTATTTGCACAGGCCTTGTAATAACTTTTTATAAGTTGGGTATTGATAAGTTTTCCAAATTTGTTATTGGGTTTTTAAAAAATTATGGGTCCAGTCCCATGGGAAAAATAATTTTTATTTTAGCCTTTTTCATAATGGCAAGTATAATTTATTTTTTTACAAAGGTTGATCCCAATATAAAAGGATCGGGAATACCTATAATATTTGGTGTACTTGATAAGAAATTCAATGTAAACTGGAAAAGAACTTTACCTATGAAATTTTTCACCAGTATAGTTACAGTTGGTTCCGGTTTAACCTTGGGAAGAGAAGGCCCTTCAGTACAAATGGGAGGTCTTGTGGGTCAAGCCGTTCACAAAATAGGTAAGTCAGTTGAGGAAAGAAGAGTTTTTGTTGGAGCTTCATCGGGAGCAGGCTTCGCCGTTGCTTTTAATGCTCCTCTTTCAGGTATTATGTTTGCCGTCGAAGAAATTTATAAAAAAACAAATAGAAAGATTTTTTTAAGTTCTTCAGTTACAGTTTTTTCTGCAATAATAATTTCAAATATGTTACTTGGAAATCATCCTACTCTTGAAAATATTCCAAAAATAAAAGCTCTGGGACTTTCGGTTTATAGCCATATATTTTTTCTTGGGCTGTTAACAGGCCTTTCTGGAGTTTTGTATAATAAGGTAATTATAGGCGGTAAAAAATACAGTGAAAAAATTAAAATTCATCCCTTTGTAAAATTTGTCATTCCTTTTTTAGTAACTGCAATTTTTTTACTAATGGATATAAATTTATTCGGTTCTGGAGAACATTTTATTTTTTATCCTTTGGGACAAAATGCTGAGCCTTTAAAACTAATTTACTATTATTTTATGAAATTATTTTTACTTGCCATTATCTTTGCCGTAGGTTGTCCAGGAGGAAGCTTGGTGCCTCTTCTTGCTATGGGTTCTTTAGTTGGCAATATTTATGGTTCAATCCTTGCGGGTATGGGAGTAATTACACCAGATTTAATTCTCACTTTTTCAATCTTAGGTATGTGTGGACAATTTTCTTCCATAGTAAGGGCTCCTTTAACAGGAATAGTTTTAATTCTTGAAATGACTGGAGGCTCTTTTGACTACCTTTTGGCAGTAGCAATAGTTGCCATGCTTTCTTATACTCTTGCAGAAAGTCTACATTCAAAACCATTCTACAGTCACCTTTATGAGATGATGGTGGGAAAAAATTAAGATGAATATTTTTGATTTTAAAGAAGAAAAAAGAGAAAATGAACTTATAGATATTTTATGTAGAGAGAAAAATTTAAGAATAGAAAGAATTTTATCCTACGGACAAACAAGCGACTGGATGATACAAGATGAAGATGAGTGGGTCCTTGTTATTAAGGGAAAGGGAATCTTGGAGTTTGAAGATTTTTCCCTTGAACTTAATCCGGGAGAGAGTTTTTTCATAAAAAAAGGACAAAAGCACAGAGTTTCTTATACATCGAAAAAAGAAACAACTCTTTGGCTATGTGTATTTGTAAAATAAAAAGCTTAACTTTTAAAGTTAAGCTTTTTTTAATCTTCAAGGATTTGTATTGCACATTTAAGTCCGTCTAAAGCAGAAGAAATAATTCCTCCTGAATATCCAGACCCTTCGCCAATAGGCCTTAAATTTTTAAATTTTAAAGTTGAATAATTTTCTCTGTCAATTCTTATAGGGCAGGAAGTTCTTGTTTCAATTCCTGTTAAAATTACATCTCCGTCAGCAAAACCGGGTATTTTTTTGTCAAATTCTCTAAGGGCTATTTTTATTGAATCATTTATTATTTGGGGATAAATTTCATTTAAGTTTGCAAATTTATATCCAGGCTCATAAGAGGGTTTAATCTTGCCTAAATTTTCGCTCACCCTATTTTCAAAAAAATCTGAAAGTTTTTGCACAGGGGCAAAAAAATTTCCGCCGCCTAATTTAAAAGCCTTCTCTTCCATTTCCCTTTGAAATTTAATTCCTGAAAGATTATCTTTTCCTAAGATATTTTCCCCTATTGCCATTACAATAGCTGAGTTTGCATTTTGACCATCTCTTTTGTGAAAACTCATGCCATTTACACAAAGCCTATTTTTTTCGCTGGAAGCTGCAATTACATATCCACCAGGACACATGCAAAAAGTGTAGACAGAAATATTTTTTTCTTTGTTAAAATAATTTAATTGGTAACTTGCCTGGGGAAGTCTTTCATCTGCAATTTTGTACTGGCATAGATTTATATCTTTTTGTAGATGTTCAATCCTAAAGCCGACAGCAAAGGGTTTTTGCCTAAGATCAATATATTTATTAAGCATAAGAAAAGTATCTCTTGCGGAATTTCCCAAAGCAAGGATATATTCATCGGCGGAATAAGAATTTTTGTCTGTAATAAGAGAAATTATTTTTCCATCTTTTATGTTAAGGTCCACAAATTTTTCCTTAAAAACAAATTTTCCCCCAAAACTTTCTATTTTTTTTCTTATGTTTATTATTACCTTTCTTAAAAGGTCTGTTCCCACGTGGGGCATTTGCTCATATAAAATTTCTTCAGGAGCTCCATTTTCAACTAAGATTTTAAAAATTTCACGAGATCTCTTATCCTTAGACCGGCTGGTAAGTTTTCCGTCTGAAAAAGTTCCAGCACCACCTTCACCAAATTGAATGTTGGACTCTTCATTTAAAGTTTGAGTTTTTAAAAATTTTTCAATGCTTTTAAGTCGGTCTTCAATTTTTTCTCCTCTTTCAATAATTGTTACCTTTACATTTGTTTTAGCTAAAGCATAGGCACAAAGAAGACCTGCTGGACCAGCACCAACTATTATGGCTTTTTTAATATTATTTTTATTTTTTAGTATAAGTTCTTCTTCTGAAAAGTCGCAAATATTATTTTTTAATTTTTTTCTGATTTTTTCGTCCACTTTTTCATTAATTAAAACTTGATATACATAATAAATTCCCTTTCTTGCATCAAGGGATTTTTTGTAAATTTTAAAAGAATTTATTTTTTTATGAATTGTTTTTTCTATAGCCTCTTTAAGGACAGAAGAATCTTTGTCAAAGGGGACTTTTATATTTTTTATAAGAAGCATATAAAACCTCCGTTTAAATAATTTTATCAGAAAAAAAACTTTATTAAAGTTTTATGGCTTAGAATTTGTTAATAAATGATATAATTTATAAATGATAGGAAAAATAAGAGGAGGTAATTATGAGAAAAAACATAGGAATTAAACCTTATCTCTTGCCCATGCCTGTACTTGTTATAGGCACCTACAATGAAGATAAAAGTCCAAATGCAATGAATGTTGCCTACGGGTCTATGAGAGATAATAAAAGTATTTCCCTCTATATAAACCCTGTTAGAAAGACTATAAAAAATATTTTAAGAACTAAAGCTTTTACAGTAAATCTTGCAGACATGGCACATTTACTTGATGCAGATTATATTGGAATTGTTTCAGGAAATGACAATAAGGACAAGTTAAAAAGAACAAGTTTTGAAGCTATAAAAAGTGATTTTGTAGATGCTCCAATAATTTCTTTTAGCCCCCTTTCCATGGAATGTAAATTTATAAGCTATGATGAAGAGGACCATAGACTTGTGGGAGAAATTGTAAATGTCTGTGTAGAAGAAGAATTTATTGACCAAAAGGGAAAAATTAAAATTGAATCTATGGATCTTATAACCTATAATCCAATAGAAAACACTTATAATCACATTGGAGATTTTGTGGGACATGCCTTTGCAAGTAAGGAGATTATGGAAGGGGATGCCTTGGATAGGGAATCCATAGAATATAAGGAAGAATATTTAAAAAAGGACCTTGATAAGAGAATCAAAAGAATAAAAGAGATGGGAAAAATCATGGAAGAGCTTTCTAAAGTTCAAGAGAAATTAAATAAAGCTTTAGATGAATTTGAAGCTTTTAGAGAAAAAGCTAAGGCCTTTGATGATTATTATTCATCTGAAAAATGGATGGAAGATTATAGTGCAGATGATATGGGACTTTTACCGGAAGATATGGAAAGGGGAGTCTTAAATGAAGATATTCCCTATGATGTTCTGGGGGAAGATTATAATCTTGCCATGAGAATGAAAGATTTATCAAGAAATATTTTTAATGAGAGGAATTAAAATGATTTTTATTTGTTATAAAAAATGTACAACCTGTAAGGGTGTTGAAAAATTGATGCAAGAAAAAAATTTAAAATATCAGTTAAGAGAAATAGATAAGGAAAATCCGAGTCAAGAAGAAATTAAAAAGTGGCATGAAAAGTCTGGACTTGATATTAAAAGATTTTTTAATACAAGTGGAAAAATTTATCGTGAAAATAATTTAAAGGAGAAACTTGAAAATATGACCCTTGAAGAAAAGTACAAACTTTTATCAACAGATGGCATGCTTGTTAAAAGACCTATTCTTCTTGCGGAAGATAAGGTTTTTGTTGGTCCTGATGTAAAAAAATATATTGAAAATTTATAAATAATTTTATTTTGAGGTTTATCTTTTAAATGGGTTTAAAAATAAATTACAAAAGTAAAAATGAAATGTCAGAAGCTTTTTTAACTGCCGCTTTTTTATCTCTTTCTGGCGGTTTACAGGATATGTATACCTATAGTGCAAGGGGACATGTTTTTGCCAATGCTCAAACGGGTAATATTGTCCTTATGAGCGGCAGTTTATATGATGGAAATTATTCTAAAGTTCTTGCCTATTTAATTCCAATTTTATTTTTTTCTTTGGGAGTTATTGTTGCAGAATTTATAAAAAATAAATTTAAAAATTCAAAAAAAGTTCACTGGAGGCAAGGAGTTTTAGCAATTGAAATTTGTCTTTTATTTACAGTGGGCTTTTTACCTGAAAATTTAAATCTAATAGCCAATTCTCTTGTATCTTTTTCCTGTGCTATGCAAGTTCAGGCCTTTAGAAAGGTAAAGGGAAATTTATTCGCAAGCACTATGTGTATAGGCAATATGAGAAGTGGAACGGAAGCACTTTTTGCATATTTTAAAACAAAGAATAAAAGTATTTTGGAAAAATCTATCCAATATTTCGGTATAATTTTTTTATTTGCTGGTGGAGCTGCCATAGGTGGAAGGCTTATTGGCTTTTTAGGCTTAAGAACAATCTGGATTTCTTGTTTTCTCTTGTTTTTAAGTTTTATGCTTATGTTTATTAAAAGCGAAATTGAAGAACATCCCAACATTAAAAAAGAAATCAATGTCATAGAAGAAGAAATCAAAAAGTTTTAGAGCTTTAAACTTGCAAAAGACCTTATTTTTACCATAGCATAGATTATAGATGTAAGTTCTATGTTTTTAGGAGGTGATTCTTTGATATTTGAAAAATTTAAAGAAGTGTTGGCAACTGTTCTTCCTATTTCCATTTTAGTTTTATTTTTACATTTAACTATAACTCCTTTGGAAGGGAATATGTTTATTCGCTTTTACTTAGGAGCTTTTTTTATAATTATAGGTCTTACGGTTTTTTTACTGGGAGTTGATATAGGCATTACACCCATAGGAGATTCTTTTGGAACAAATATTGTTAAGAAAAATAGTATTCTTCTTGTAGGTTTTTTGGTTTAGTTTTAGGCTTTGTCATTTCTATTGCAGAACCGGACTTCATATTTTAGCTGACCAAGTTAGGCAAGTAACAGGAGAACTTGTAAACAAAAATTTTTTAGTATTTATTGTTTCTTTAGGAGTTGCTCTTATGATTTCCTTGGGTCTTCTTAGAATTGTGGATGCCATAAAAAAAGAAATAAATATAGAAGAGCCTGGCAGGGGAATTATGTTTGTAACTAATGTTGTTCAAACTTATGGTTTGGTAAAATAAAAAAAAATATAAAAAAATAATGAACTTTAATTAAATTTATGTAAAGTTCATTTATTTTTGTGATATAGTTAAGTAGCTTAACTATATATTTTATATTTAAGAGAATAAGATTTTAAGAAAGTTAGGTTAGTTAAATAAAAGAGGTGAAAAAATGAGCAAAAAGATTTTAATTATAGGAGCTGTTGCTGGAGGTGCATCAACGGCTGCAAGACTTAGGAGACTTGATGAGTCGGCAGAAATAGTCTTGATAGAAAGAGGACCCTATCCATCTTTTTCAAACTGTTGTTTGCCATATTTTTTAGGTGGAGAAATTGAAGATAGTAAAGCTTTGCTTTTAATGAGTCCTGAAAAATTTAAAAAACAATATAATATTGAAGTTAGAGTAGAAAATGAGGCTCTTGAAATAAACGCAGAAGAAAAAAAGGTAAAAATAAAAGATTTAAAGAAGAATAAAGAATATTTTGAATCCTATGATAAACTTGTCCTTGCAACAGGAGCAGATGCAATTCTTCCAAGGTCAATAAAAGGTATAGAAGGAGAAAATGTATTTCCTGTGAAAACTGTTCCCCATGTGGAAAAAATCGATCAATTTATAAGAGAAAAAAATGTAAAAGACGCCCTGGTAATAGGGGGAGGCTTTATAGGCCTTGAAGTTATGGAAAACTTAAAAAATAGAGGTCTTAATGTAAGTCTTGTTGAAGGACAAAAGCAAGTTATGATGCCCCTTGATTATGAAATGGCACAAATTTTACAAAAATATATCTTAGATGAAAATATAAATTTAATTGTAAATGATCAGGTAAAAGAGATTAGAGAAGATAAGGTTATTTTACAGTCTGGTAGACAAGTAAAAGCCCAACTAGTAATTGCAGCTTTAGGAGTTAAACCTAACACAGAACTTGCAGAAGGCTGTGGAATTGAACTTACTGAAAGAGGATCAATAAAAGTAAATCACAATTACCAAACTTCAAAAGAAGATATTTATGCCCTTGGAGATGTAATAGAAAATCATAATTTTATAACAGGAAAAAATGAAAGACTTGCCTTGGCAGGACCGGCACAAAGACAAGCAAGAGCAGTGGCAGATCACATATATAACAGAAACCATAACAACAAAGGAGTTGTAAGAGCATCAGCTGTAAAAATTTTTGATTTAAATGTTGCAAGTGTCGGCTTAAATGAAAGAGAGTGTTTGGAAAATAAAATTAATTATAAATATTCTTTTGTAATTCCATCTGATAGGGTAGGTTTAATGAAAAAGGCGAGCCCCATATTTTTTAAACTTATATTTGAATACCCTTCAGGAAAAATTTTAGGAGCTCAAGCAATATCAAAGGGTATGGCAGTAAAGAGGATAGATGTAATTTCAACCTTAATACAAAAAAATGGAAGCCTTGAAGATTTAAAAGAACTTGAATTATGTTATTCACCACCCTATGGAAGTGCAAAAGATGTAGTAAACCAAGCTGCCCTTGTAGGACTTAACCTTCTATATGAAGAATTTAAGCAAGTTCCCCTTACAAAAGTAAGAGAGCTTGTAGAAAACCATGAGTGCATAATTGATGTAAGAGAAAAAGTTGAGTTTGAAGCATCTCACCTTATAGGGGCAAAAAATATACCCCTCTCTGAGCTCAGAGGAAGGCTTGAGGAGATTCCAAAAGACAAAAAGGTATATTTACACTGCAGATCATCTCAAAGGTCTTACAATGCCCTTAAATGTCTTCAGGGACATGGTTATAAAGAAGTTTATAATATAGCAGGATCCTTCTTAGGCATATCCCTTTACGAGTATTATCAAGATAAAGTCTTAGGAAGAGAAAAAATTTTAACGGATTATAATTTTAATTAAATTTAAGGCAGCCTTATAGGATTTAAGGCTGTCTTTTTTATAGGTTTTAATATAGACTGAAAACTGAGGTGGAAAATGATCTATACAAATCTTAATGAATATGGGAATTTTTTATTAAATAAATTTTTAGACCCCCTATTTGCCTTTCAAGACTTAAATTATAAAAAAATTTTTGAAAATTTGGAAAAATTAGGAGCAGATATTTACTTAGGCAATAGATTTTTTGCAAAAAATCCTCAAGTTTTTAAAGATTCAAACTTAATAGAAAGTTCATTTTTAAGTTCTGAAGATATATTTATTTTAATTTCTGCTATTTACGCAAAACTTTATAATATATCCCAAAACATAAGTGAGGATAAAGAAAATTTAATTTGGATGATAAATGCAAGTTTTCGCCTTTGTAACTTGACCTATGCAAAAGAAGAAAAAGAATTTGGAAAAATAAAAAAAATAAAATTAATTTCAAATAAACTTTTTTCCGATAAAAACATGAAAAAAGGCGAAGAAATTGAGCAAAGGATTTTTATTGATTTTAATGGAAATGTGGAATTAATAAGATATAAATTTGTGGACTTAAAAGAACTTTACCATGAAACTTATAAGGCAAATTTTCAAATAAGTGAAGAAGATAAAGAAGTTTTATTTGATGTAACAAAAGAATTTTTAAAAGGAAAAAACTTTAATAAATTTAGCCCCGGTATAGGCAATTGGTATTTGGAGCTGACAGACGAAAATAATAAAATAATAAAACTTAACGGACCGCTAATAGGCATATATATGGCTTATAATAAATCTGAAATAAATCTTACAGAAGTTTTTAGAAATATTCTTAACAATAAAGAAATATGGGCTTTTGGAAATTATGAAAGCTCTCATATTATAGAAAACATAAAAATAAATTTCAGAAGAATAAAAGCGGTAGAGGCTGAAAAAATCAATGGAGAAATATTTTGTTCCTATGTTTACGATAATGAAGAGTTTCTAAAAATAAACAGAAAAAATGAAAGCATATTTATTGCAAGATTTTTAGGGGACAATGTAGAAATAAAAAAAGAATATAAAATTAAAAATAGGATTGGAATTCTTTTAGATTATGTATCAAGTTTAAAACTGACTCAGAAAAAAGATAAGAGAAGAGGGAGAAAGAAAAAGGTAATCCCATCAGAAATTGACAATATAAAATGTAAAATCACAATTGATTATAGAAATCTTGAAAGCGAAAGTTTAGAGGGAGATTTTAACATAGAAAATCTGCCTAAATCATGGCTTACTTTTATAAAATTAATAAAAAGTATTTTGTCCTATTATGACGAATTTGATATTTTTAACATAAAACTCGCAAAAAAAGCACCAAGACATGAAGGAGATTTAATTTATTTAAGCGTAGTCTTTAAAGATTCTTATAAAAAGTATAATTATATTACAGAAGATGATACAATTTTAGAAGATGATTATGTACTTGTTCCTACGGGAAAAGAAAATATTCCTACAAAAGCCCTGGTCATAGATAAAAATTATTACAATTTAAAAAATGCTCCGTATCCACCAGAAAAAACAAAGAAAATAATTAAAAAACTTAAAAAAGAGGAAAAAAATGAAAAATTTTAATGAAGAAGAATTAAAAAAAATATTTAAAGAACTTGTAGAAATTCATTCACCATCTCTAAAGGAAAAAGAAGTGGCAAAACATATAATAAAATTTTTAGAAAACATAGGTGCAGAAATCTATCTTGATGAGTCACAAGATACCTATGGAGGAAACTGTCCCACAATTTTTGCCCATATAAAAGGTGAGGGACAAGGAGTCACTTTTTCAGCCCACATGGATGTAGTTGAGCCTAATAAAAATGTAAAAATTGTAGAAGAAGAAAAAATAATAAGAACAGACGGCAACACCACCTTAGGTGGAGATGACAAAGCAGGACTTGCCACTGTTTTATATGCAATTAAATATTTAAAAGAAAATAAAATTGCCCACAGAGATATTTATTGTATTTTCACACCAGGAGAAGAAGCAGGAATGTTAGGAGCACAAAATATAAATTGGAAGGAAGTTTATAAAAATATAAATCCTGCAAAAAATATGATTGTAGTTGATAATGCGGGTCCTTCCTGCCATGTAGCCTATCAGGCACCCTGTGCATCAAACTACTCCTTAAAGGCCTATGGAAAAACATCTCACGCCGGAATAAACCCTGAAGCAGGGATAAATGCAATAAAAATATTAGCTGAAACTATAAGTAAAATTAAACTTGGAAGAATTGATGAGATAACAACAGCAAATATTTCACAAATTAATAGTGACTTTCCTACAAATGTAGTTCCTGATTATGCTTATTGTTATGGAGAAATGAGATCCCACAAAAAAGAAAAATTGGAACAATATTTAGCTGACTTTGAAAAAATCGGCAAAGAAAGTGCGAAAAAATATGGGGGAAAATTTGAAATAGAAAAAGAATTTGTATATCCGCCCCTAACCTCAAAAGACGATTTAAAATTTGCAAAAGAATTTCAAAAAATATATGCAGACATGGGAATTGATGCAGATTTACAAATAATAGGTGGAGGTTCTGACGCAAACTTTTTTGCAGAAGAAGGCTTTAACTCTATAATAATAGGAGCCGGCATGGAAAAAGTCCACACAAAAGAAGAATATGTGGTAATTGAAGAATTTATAAAAGCTGCAAAAGCTATAATAAAATATCTTACTGAATTTTAAAAGAAAAAAGCTATGGGAAATTTCCCCATAGCTTTTTTTATTTACAAGCATTAATTCCTGCAAGGCAACCGTCACAAACAGCTGTTGCAATTTGTTTAACAGGCTTTACACGAATATCTCCTGCAAAGAAAAGTCCTGAAGTTTTTGAAATTATATCTTCATCTAAGAAAGTATTATTAACATTTGCAAAATCCTTTAGAATTTCACTGTTGCCATTTTGACCGATTTGAGCATAAATTTCAATGCCCTTATCATCCTTTATTTCAGAATTAGTCAATTTTGCACTTAAACACTTTCCATTTACAACATTAATTTCAAGTAATTTTGATGAAGTGTGAACCTTAATATTTTCAGAATTTTCAATTTGTCTTTTAAATTCATCAATACACATAAGCTTATCTTGGTCTTGAACTATATGAACTTCCTTTGCAAACTTAGAAATGTAAAGAGCTTCTTTACTTGCACCATCAGAACCACCATTAATGACAACGGTTTTGCCCTTTAACTCTTCTTCATTTCCTAAAGGCCAATGTTTAACAGAAAAATCTTCCGGAACATTTAAAGGCAATTCTTTTAGACTTGAACCACAAGCACAAATAACTTTTTGAGATGTATATTGGTCTTTATTTGTTGTAACTTTAAAAGAATCTCCAGTTTTTTCGATTTTTTTAACTTCTTCAAATTTTACAGGAATTTGAGAATAATTTAATTGGTCTTCCAATTTTTTTGCAAACTCAGTACCGGTTTCATCCTTTTCAACGGAAGCATAATGGCTAACCTTTGAAACATTTGAAATTAAACCGCCAATTTTTTCTTTTTCAAAAACTACAATATCTTTACCCCTTGCTTTTGCATATAGGGCGGCACTAACCCCACTGGGACCTGCGCCTATAATTATAATATCAATCATTTCTACCTCCAATAAGCTATTATGAAACAAAAATAAAAATTATTCAAAAAAAATAAAAATAAAAAAACAAAAAAATTTTTTATTATCGAAAATTATTAGATTCAAAAAAATCGGGCCTATTTCAGCCCGACCCTAAATAT
Organism: uncultured Peptoniphilus sp.; assembly: GCA_946999425.1. Lineage (GTDB taxonomy): Bacteria > Bacillota > Clostridia > Tissierellales > Peptoniphilaceae > Peptoniphilus_B. The sequence continues at coordinate 6,868 of CAMQDG010000006.1, read as the reverse complement.
CTATTATTTTAAAGTTATATCTTGTTCCATGCCCTTAAGATCAGTATAAGAGAAAATATTTTTGTTTAACTTATATCCCTTGCTTAAATCTATATCTTGAGCAGTGTAGATATTTTTTTGATTTTTATCATAAATTACAGTTTGCATACTACCGTCTTTATTGCTTGAGAAGTTAACAATAAAATATGGAGAAGATTTTTCAACATTTTCAACGGAATAACCGTAATTTAAATTATTTCCATCTCCATTCATAAGAGAATTATCTCTTCCGTCAATATAATAAATATTTCCGTCAAGAACAAATAGGTCAACTCCGTTGTTTCTAACATTTACATTCTTTGAAACTATTTTTTGAGAAAAATCTTTTTCGTCAACTTTTACAATACTATCGTCCCTAAAGTAATAGATGTATTTTCCGTCATGTTCCAATTTTCCCATACCAATTGGTGGAAGTTCTTTTTTAACTGTTGGACTTTGTTGTTTAGGTTGAGTTTTTTCCGAAGCCTTATTTATAGACTTTATTTCAAGACCATTTTCATTTGTAAATCTATAAGCCCAACCAAACTCATTTACACAAAATCTCCAAGTCATTGGGAAATAAGTAACATCTCTAAAAATTAGAAGAGGATACTTTTCATCTTGGTTGTAAATTGATTTACCATTAACTTTAATTTTAAAAGTCGGGATTTCTACTGGATAGGAATTTGCATTTTTAAAACCTTGTCCATAAAAATGATATTCTCCCCTTACACCTGTTTGATTTATACCAAGTCCATCATAAGAATTCCAACTTGTTTCAACGCCTAAAAATCTTGTTGTATAGTAAGTCATTGGAAAATAGGTTATGTCTTTATAAACCAAAAGAGGATATTGACTGTAAGTTCCTTCAAAAAGTCTATCGTTTAATGTAACCTTAAAAGTTGGTATGGTTGCATATTGAGCAGCTTGAGTTTTGACTAAAAAAAGTCCTGATAAAATTACACCGCTTAGGGCAAATAAAGATATTTTTTTCATTAATTTCATATAATCATCTCCTTAGGATTATTTTACTATAAAAATCTTGAAAACATTATTACAATAATAATACAAAATCTCAAACTTATTAAAATTTAAAAAAGAATTAGTGAAAATACAAAAAGAAGTAAAAAAAATTAAAAAAATTTTTTTGAAAACATTTTCAAAACTTTTTCAGATTTTCATTAAAAGTCTTTTATTTTTAATTAAGTAAATGTATAATAGTTATAGTTAAGTCCAATGACTGGAGGAGGACCTATGAGTTTTTCTTCTTCTGTTAAAAATGAAGTTGCAAAAATTAAAGTAAAAGATAAAAACTTAATCACCAATGAAATGTCAGGTTTTCTGGCAACTTGTGGAGCAATTATGCTAAAAGCAGAGGATTTAATTTTATCTTTTAACACTGAAAACCCCTCCGTAGCAAGAAGGATTTTTACTTTTTTAAAAACTTATTCTAAAGACGTTGAAGCTTCTATAAGAAAAAATTATAAGCTTAGAAAAAATAAATATTCAATTAGTTTGTTTGACACTTATGCAGTTAAGTCTTTACTTAATAAGGTGTACATAGGACGGGATGAAAGGGTATTTAACCTTTCAACTAAAAAACCAAGTCTTAGAGAGGAAGACAAAAGAGCCTTTGTAAGAGGTTGTTTTTTAGGTAGCGGTTCTGTTACCAATCCTGAAAAAACTTACCACTTTGAAATTATTTTTGAAAATAAGGGACCGGCAGAGTATTTAATGGAAATTTTATCTGAATATAATATTGATCCAGGGCTTACTCTTAGAAAAGAGAAATACCTTATTTATTTAAAAGAAGCTGAAAAAATATCGGATTTTTTATCTTTAATAGGAGCATCTAAATCCGTTTTGGAATTTGAAAATATTAGAGTTATTAAAGAAATGAGAAATAATGTTAACAGGCTTGTGAATATGGAAACTGCCAATTTAAATAAAATTGTCAATTCTTCCTTAGATCAGGTTAATGACATCTTATACATTGATAAAGAAATAGGTCTTAATAGTTTAGATGAAAATTTAAGACAGGTTGCTCTTTTGAGGTTAGAAAATAGAGAATCCTCTTTAAGAGATATAGGCAACTTATTAAACCCTAAAATTGGGAAAAGTGCCGTAAATTATAGAATGAAAAAATTAAGAGATATAGCAAAGTTGTTAAGGAGTGGTGATTATGGTAATAAAGGAAATAAAACTTTCTAATGAAGACGGACTTCACGCAAGGGCGGCGGCACTTTTTGTGAGGACTGCAAATAAATATGAATCAGAAATAAGTCTTGCATGCCATGAAGACGAAGTTAACGGAAAGAGCATAATAGGTATTATGTCTTTGGGAGCTTTTGAAGGGGAAATTGTAAAAATAAAATGTGACGGGCCTGATGAAGAAGAGGCTTTAAAAAATTTAACTTCCCTTATTGAAAATAATTTTATAAATGTTTGATTAGAGCTTTCACTGTAAAGCTCTTTTATATTTAAAGGTGATTTTATGTTTACACATCTCCACGTCCACAGTGAGTATTCTCTTCTTGACGGATCCATTAGAATAAAGGATTTGCCAAAAAAAGTTAAAGAATTGGGAATGGATTCTTTAGCCCTTACTGATCATGGAAACATGTTTGGAATTATACAATTTTATAAAGAATGTTTGAAAGAAAATGTAAAACCTATTTTGGGATGCGAAGTTTATGTGTCAGAAAAAGAACTTTCAAATAAAACAAGGGAAAATAAAAGATTTCATTTAATTTTGTTGGCAGAAAATGATGAAGGCTATGCAAACTTAATGAAAATTGTATCCATAGGTTGGGTTGATGGTTTTTATTACAAGCCAAGGATTGACTATGAAGTTTTAAAAAAATATTCTAAGGGTCTTATTGCCCTTTCAGCCTGTCTTGCGGGTGAAGTTCAAAGAAATATTTTAAATAGGGACTTTGAAGGAGCTGTTGAAGCAGCTAAAAAATATAGAGACATTTTTGGAGAAAGAAATTTTTTCCTTGAACTGCAAAATCATGGAATAAAAGAACAACTTGAAGTTAATAAATATCTTTTGGAAATTCATAAAAAAACTGGAATAGGACTTGTTGCAACAAATGACGTCCACTACCTAACAAAGGATGATGCTGAGGCTCACGATGTCCTTCTTTGCATCCAAACAGGAAAAACTCTTGATGATAAGGATAGGATGAAATTTCAAACCCAAGAATTTTATTTAAAAAGTCCAGAAGAAATGGAGGAGCTTTTTTCATCTTATCCAGATGCCATTGAAAACACTGAAAAAATCGCAAAAAGGTGCAATGTAAATATAGAATTTCACAATTATAAATTACCGAAATTTACAGCTCCTAATGGAATGAAAAATGAAGATTATTTAAAAGAATTAAGTATAAAAGGCTTAAAAGAAAGATATAAAGAAATAGACGATAAAATTCAAAAGAGGTTTGAATTTGAATTTAACACAATTCTTTCCATGGGTTATATAGATTATTTTTTAATTGTAAGAGACTTTATAAATTATGCCAAAAAAAATAATATTCAAGTAGGACCAGGAAGAGGTTCTGCAGCAGGCTCTATAATTTCCTATGCCTTAGGAATTGTAGATGTTGACCCCTTAAAATTTAACTTGCTCTTTGAAAGATTTTTAAATCCTCAAAGAGTGTCCATGCCTGATATAGACATAGACTTTTGCTATGAAAGGCGAGAAGAAGTTATTGAATATGTAAGAGAAAAATATGGACAAGACCACGTTTCACAAATAGTAACTTTTGGAACCATGGCAGCAAGGGGAGCCATTCGTGATGTAGGTCGTGTAATGGGAATTTCCTATTCAAAAGTTGATTACATTGCAAAGCAAGTACCCCAACAAATAAATATGACCATAGAAAAGGCCCTTGAAATTTCTTCAGAACTTAGAAATTTATACGAAGAAGATCAGGTAAAAAAACTTATTGATACGGCGCTAAAAATAGAGGGGCTTCCAAGGCACACTTCAACCCATGCAGCAGGAGTTGTAATTGCAGATAGACCTATAACAGATTATGTACCCCTTGCAAGAAATGATGATATCATTTTAACGGAATTTAATATGACAGAGTTGGAAGAACTGGGTCTTTTAAAAATGGACTTCTTAGGCCTTAGGACACTAACAGTTATAAGAGATGCAGTAGACATGATTGAAAAAAATTATGGGGAAAAAATAGACTTTAAAGACCACTCCTATGATGATAAAAATGTTCTTAAACTTTTTGAAAAAGCCAACACCCTTGCAGTATTTCAATTTGAATCTCAAGGAATGAGAAACTTTTTAAAAGAACTTAAACCAGATGCTTTTGAAGATTTAGTTGCAGCAAATGCCCTATTTAGACCAGGACCCATGTCACAAATTCCAAAATTTATAGAATCAAAGCACGACAAATCTAAGATAAATTATATTCACCCTGCCCTGGAAGATATACTTTCTTCAACTTATGGTTGTATAGTTTATCAGGAACAGGTTATGCAAATTGTGCAAAAAATAGGGGGATATTCCCTGGGAGAAGCTGATATTTTAAGACGTGCCATGAGCAAAAAAAAGATGTCGGTTATGGAAGAAGAGAGAAAAAACTTTATTTATGGAAAAGTTGATGAAAAGGGAGAAATTTTACTTCCAGGAGCTCTTCGAAATGGTCTTGATGAAAAAAGCGCAAATGCAATTTATGATTTGATGATAGATTTTGCCAACTATGCCTTTAATAAATCTCACTCCCTTGCCTATTCAGTAGTTGCCTATAGGACCGCCTACTTAAAATATTATTATCCAAAAGAATTTATGGCGGCTCAGATTTCATCTTTTATGGATAGACCAAAACAAATTGCCCTTTATGTTGAAGAATGTAAAAGACTTGGCATAAAAGTCCTATCTCCCAATATAAATAAGAGCTTTAAAAAATTTACCGTAGAAAAAGATGCCATAAGATTCGGCTTAAGTGCAGTAAAAAATGTGGGAGTAAATTTTATTGATGCAATAGTTGAAGCAAGAAAAAGTGGAGAATTTATTTCCATGACGGATTTTGTAAGAAGGGTTATAAAAATAAATTCCAATGCTATAAATAAAAGGGGGCTGGAATCTTTAATAAAAAGCGGCGCCTTTGATTGCTTTAAGGGCAACAGGGCACAGCACATGGCAGTTTATGAAAAAATTATAGATTTAATTACAGGCATAAAGAAAAATAATGTAGAAGGTCAATTTTCCATGTTTAAATCCTCAAGTGACGAAGATAATTTGCCTAGGCTTAAAGATTTTTCCCAATCTATGAAGCTTGAAATGGAAAAGGAAATTTTAGGAATTTATGCATCGGGTCACCCCTTGGACTCTTACAGAAGTGCAATACAAATAAATTCTGATACTTCTACAGTTTTAATAAATGAAGAAGGAAAAAATAATGACAAGGTAAAAATTGCTGGAATCATAAAAACCAAAAGAAAATTAGTAACAAAAAATAATAAACTTATGTGTTTTGCAAGTTTGGAAGATTTTTATGGAAATGTAGAATTAATAATATTTCCAAATGTCTTTTCCCAATTTCAAGATTTATTTGAAGAGGGAAAAGTCCTTGCAATTGAAGGACATATAAGTTTAAGTGATGTGGAAGAAGCAAAAATAATTGTGGATTCAGCAAGAAAAATAGACCTTGAAGAAAATAAAAGACTCTATATTTCAGTGGAAGATATAAAGTCTGAAAATATAAATTCAATAAAAAATATTTTGAGAAGATATAAAGGCAAGGTCCCGGTTATAATTTACGATGAAAAAAGCAAAAAGCCCTATGGAGTTTCAAAAGATATGTGGATATCCCTTGAAAACTTTGATAATTTAAAAATAGAGCTTCTAAACTATTTAAATAATAATGGGGACAAAATAATTGTTAAGTAGGTGTTTTATGAAAAGAATAGGAATACTTTGTTCCGGAGGAGATGCTCCGGGAATGAACAGTGCCCTTCGTGCAGTTGTAAGAAGTGCAATTTTTGAAGGAATTGAAGTTTTTGGAATAAAAAATGGATATGAAGGCTTAATAGACGGAAGTCTTGTGCCTATGATAGAAAGTTCTGTTGCAGATATAATTCAAAAGGGTGGAACTATTTTAGGGACTTCCCGTTCTGAAAGATTTAGAAAAAAAGAAGGAGTCTCCCAGGCTCTTAATGTTTTAAAAGTTTATGGAATAGAAGGTTTAATCGTCCTTGGAGGAGATGGGTCCATGAGAGGAGCATACAGCCTCTACAAGGAAGGTTTCCCAGTAGGTCTTATACCATGTTCAATAGACAACGATATGGACTATACAGACTATACTGTGGGCTTCTGGACGGCAGTTGACACTGTGACTGATGCCATTTCAAAAATAAGGGACACAACAGACGCTCACAACAGGGCAAATGTTGTAGAAGTAATGGGAAGAAATTGTGGAGATATAGCTCTTTATGCAGGAATATCCGGAGGGGCTGAATCAATTTTAGTTCCAGAGAATAAAGCTGACATAGATGATATAGCAAGAAAAATGCTTATGGGGAAAAATAGGGGCAAAAGACACCACATAATCCTTGTGGCAGAAGGACTCGGTCACGCCCATGAAATTGCAGAAGAACTTCAAAAAATAACAGAAATTGAAACCAGGGTAACAATCCTTGGATATATTCAAAGGGGAGGAAGCCCCTCATCAGTTGACAGAGTTTTAGCATCGGCAATGGGCAACATCTTAGTAAAAAAAATGATTGAAAATGATGAAAATAAAGCCTTAGCAGTAGGAATAAGAAATGGACAAATATTTACAGAAGATTTTGAAAGAGCCTTTAATAGAAAAAAAGTTTTTTCAAA
>CAMQDG010000005.1 GCA_946999425.1 uncultured Peptoniphilus sp. | reverse complement strand
CTATTGTTTTTGTGGAGGTTGAATCGGTATTTATTCTTTTTCGTTTTTTTATTTTATTTCTATTGATTCGGCTGACGCCGTCAGACCAATAAATTGGTCCCTACATTGGTTTTTTATTTAATTAATTTTTTGTCGCTTTTTTATTAAATTTGCTATTTATATTGTGAAGGAGGAAAAAGAAATGATCATTGACAAAAGACTCATTCATTACAATTTTTCGCCAAGGTATGGGACAAAAATCGCCTATATCGTTATCCACGATACGGCAAATAAGGCCCCAGGAGCAAATGCCTTAAACCACTACAGGTACTTTGCAGGCGGAAATAGGAAAGCAAGCGCCCATTATTTTGTAGATGATAAGGGCATAGTCCAAATAATTGAAGACAACATGTCTGCATGGCATTGTGGAGATGGAAAAGGTCGCTATGGAATCACAAATTCCAATAGTTTGGGGATTGAGATGTGCATAAATGAAGGATCGAACTTTAAAAAAGTCATGGAAATGACTGCCGATCTTGCAGTATGTCTGGCAAAATTTTACAACTTAAAACCCGATAAAATTGTAAGGCACTATGATGCATCAAGGAAAATATGCCCGTCCAGTCTATATAAAAATAATTGGCAAGGATGGTGGATTTTTAAGGAGGTTATAAGAAGTAAGTATGAAAAAATTAAGATGTGATGTAAGTAAAATTTTTGAAGGCAAAAACATAGTTAAGAGAAAATTTTTGCCCGAGCTTAATCCCAGTGCAGAAGGAAGCCTTACAGGTTTTTTAGCACTGGTAAAACAAGTATATAAGGGCCAAGAAGTGAGCCTTTATACAGTAGAAGAAATTAAAATCGGTTAATAGGAGGTTTATATGGAAAGAGTAAGTTTAAGATTAAAATTTAATATGGATGATGGAAAGGCTATGTCCATTTCCTTTGCAGATTGCGACCCACAAATAACAAAAGAAGTTGCAAAAAATCTTGGTGAAAACATAGCTTCAGCCAAGATGTTCAAGAAAAAGGAACAAGTAATTGAAGAATTTGCCCAAGCAATTAAGGTTAGTGTAAAAGAAGAAATTCTTGTCTAATCTTATTTTACATAGGAGGTGTTTATATGGAAGAACTCATAAGCCAAATTGCCAACATAGGCTTTCCCATGGCAGTTTCTGTTTTTCTTTTAGTAAGGATAGAGTCAAAAATAACGGAACTTTCAGATTCAATAAAAGACCTGTCAAATAATATTTCCCTTATTATGAGAAAATAAAATTTATAAAGATAGAAGTCTATAAAAATTTAAAGTTTTTAAAAAGTCCAGACCTTAAAAGTCTGGTTTTTTATTGGATCTTAAAACTGCCTAAAAATCCTAAAAATTTGAGATAATAGGGGAAAAGTGATATATTATATATATCTAGTAAAGATTTATGAAAATTTAGGGGAATAAAATTTAAAGAAAGGAACAAATTATGGAAAGAAATTTTAAAGACAAAGTATTAAAACCCTTAGGTATTTATACTTTGGCGTTTTCTTTAGTCTTACCAAGCCTTAGTGGAGTGGTGGAAGCAGCTAATGAAACAAAGGAAGCAAAGATTGATACACTTGTAGTAAGTCAAGAAAAAAAGACTGAAGAAAGAAAAAAAGAAGATGTAGAGGTTAAGAAAGAAGCCAGAAAAGAACTCGAAAATATCTTAAGTGATGAAGAAATCCAAGAAATTAGAGATAGGGCAAATAATCAAGAAAATGATTATTTCTTTAATGGTGATATGGTTGAAGAATTAAAGGCAGAACTTAGAAAAGCAAAAGCCGATACTTCAGTAAACTATGAAGAAGCTAAGGCCCGTCTAATTAATGAAGCTATTATTAAAAATGCCCCAGCACAAAAAGCCCCAGGTGAAGATAGGGCAGTAAAGAAATTTAACATAAAAGATGCTGATAAATTAGAAGCAGGAATGACTGAAATCAACGTTAGGGGTTTAAACATGGAGACAGGACAAATAATAGAAGTTCTTGTCAATGGTGTTGTAAAAGGAACATTTACTCAGCCAAAACGAGTGAAAGCTTCTGTCAAAATAACAATATCAGAAGCCCTAAAAGAGAATGATAAGGTTAAGGCTGTTTTAAAGGGCAGTGATGGTGTTCAAATTGTTGCGACTGACGAAGTTACTGTAAAAAAGGCAGAAGCTAAAAAAGCAGAAAAATATAAAGATACATTAAAAATGCCAACAGGAGAAATCTGGATTGAACAATACGTTGCCAATATAGTTAACGAAGAAGAAAAAGCAGAAGCTTTAGAATTGCTTAAAAAAGCAAACACTACTGAAATAGCTAATGATATTAAATCTGTTGATTTTGTAATCGAGGGTGTAGAAACTAAAACTGCATCTTATACTGTAACCTACAAAGATAACTCAAAGACAGAGAAAATATCAGCTCCAAATTTAACTGTAAAACAAGTTACCGAATACTCAGCAGCTACAAACGTAAAGAATCTAGTAGTTACTGACACCAAAATCACTGGTAAGTTAGTGCCACAGAAAAAAGTTGGAGAAGGCAAATTTGAACCAGACCCACAAGGAAAGATAGCTGAGGGAACAAAGGTAATAGCAATATTAAAACCATTTGGTAATAATGGAAATGAAGATTATTGTACGGGCAAGTGTACTACAGATAAAGATTCTACTAAAATAGGAGAGGCTACTGTAAATACTGATGGAACTTTTACAATTAATGTGCCAAATGGCTTTGATTATAAGCAAGAAGTTGGTCTTACAGTAAAAGAACCTCATAAGTTTAAGGCTTGTAATGCTACTACTGTTGAATATGTAATACCAAATGTACCTGTCAGAGACCCTAAAAAACTAACAGATAAAGAAAAGAAAGCCATTGATAAAGCTATTAGAGATGCCAATACCATAGTAAAGGAAGATGGATCAAAAATATCAAAACTTCCTGACTGGCCAGTTCCAGGTTTACCTGATATTCCTGCCTATATTGACATTGACAAGGATGGCAATGTAAAAATAATTAACCCTTCTGAAGTTGAAGGAGAATGGAATGAAGAAAGTACAGAATTTGTACCTAAGAGAAATCCAGATGGTTCTTTCCAAATGAAAACCGAGTACAAAAACAGTGGAACTCCCGTTAAAAATGAAGAGCTCCTAAAAAACAAGGCGCCAGACGCTCCTACAATTTCTACAAATGTAGATGAGGGTAAGATTACCATAACTCCAAACCCTCTTGATACAGATGCAAAGAAAATAGAAGTAAAATACACTGATCCAGAAGGTAAACAAAAAACAGAAATAATAGAAAAAGAGAATGGGGAAAATGGCAAGTGGAAAGCTCCTGAAGGATCCAAACTAATAGTTGACAAAGAAACTGGAGTTGTTACCCTAAACTTTGAAAACATTAAAAATAAAACTGATGTATCTGCAACTGTAACAGATGAGGGTGGTATTGCAAACAATGATAAAGATGCAAAAACCTCAGATAATAAGAGCGAACCTATAAGAGTTCTACCAAAAAAACCAAATATTACTGTTGACGGTAAAACTGGTGATGTAACTATTACTCCAGTTGAAAAAAATAAAGATAGGGTAGCTAAAAAAATGGAGGTTACCTACACACCAATAGGCGAAACTGATCCTAAGACAGTAACCTTTACAAGAGATAACGAAGGTAAATGGTCTGTTGAAGGCAAAACTGATTTTGAAGTAAGCCAAGATGGAAAGACCATCACCCTAAAAAATGGAAAAATAAAAAATGATACAAATGTAACAGCCAAAACTAACGATGCTGATGAAACTGATATACTTATATCAGATGAGGAAAAAGTAGAAAAAGTAAAAGATAAAACTGCTCCAAATCCACCAAAAGTAGAAGTGGATAAAAAAACTGGAAGCCTAACTATTACACCACCAAGAGATAAGGACACAACATCAGTAACAGTAACTTATAAAGATAAAAATGGTACTGAAAAGACACCTAAGGCTAAAAAAGGTGAAAATGGAAAGTGGACTATAGAAAATAATACTAATGGAGAAAGTGTAGACCAAAATACTGGCATGATTACCCTTAAAAAAGGAAGTTACAAGACAGGAGAAGAAGTAAAAGCATTTGGAAATGATGATGCAAATAATAAATCTACAGATGATAATAAAACACCAGTTGAGGTAAAATTTGAAGCTAACGGCGGTAGCAAAACAATGGATGCTTCCATCCTTGCCCTTGGAAAAGAAAATAAACCACAAGGTCAAAGTGCAGTTTTACCAGCAGTTTTTGAATTACCTGAGTGTAAATTTATTCCACCTGTAGGAAAAGAATTTGCCGGCTGGAAAGTTGGTAATGACACTAAAAAAGCAGGAGATAAAATAAAAGTAAATGCAAATACTAGTGTAAAAGCTATTTGGAAAGATAAAAACTCAGATCAAAATAATCAAAACAATCCAGGTCTTCAAAATAAAGAAAATAAAAGATCATTAGGTTTCTTTAAAATTATTGAAGATATGGAAATAGGTCGCCACTACAAATATCTTTATGGATATACAGATGGAAGTGTTCGTCCTGAAGGATTGATGACAAGAGCAGAAGCAGCAGCTTTAATAGCTCGTTTGGCAAATCTTGACATGACCAATAATACTAAGCCAAACTTTAAAGACACAGCATCAGCTTGGTACAATTCAGCTATTAATATTATGGTTAAAAAGGACTTAATGTTTGCAGATAAAGACGGCAACTTCCGTCCTAACCAACCGATTACTCGTGGAGAATTTGCAAGAGCTATTTACTATATAGACAAGAAAAATGATAAGATAGCACCCTTTGCCGATGTAAAAGGTCACGAATTTGAAGAAGCTATTAATCAAGCCTATGGCAATGGACGTATTGCCGGATATGGAGATGGCACCTTTAGACCTGATGCATATATTCAAAGAGCAGAAGCAGCAAGAATTTTAAATCAGTATGCCCGTCGTAATGTAACCTTAGAAGGTTTAAGTGGCGTAAAGAAAGATTTAATTCACTTTACAGATATAAGCGAAAGCCACTGGGCTTATTGTGAAATTATGGAAGCAGCTAACTCCCATGAATATCAAAGAGCAAAAGGAAGCATACCAGAAACTTGGATAAAAATTATAGAAAAATAAATTATAGAAAGATAAAAAAAGACACGCAGAAATGCGTGTTTTTTTGTGCCCTAAATTTGGAGACCAAACCCTTATTAGTGGTTTAATTTTTTAAAATTTTAAAAATTATTTTGAAAGTTCTTTTAGTGTGCCACTTATTGTAAAGGGCAAATTTTTTAATTCTTCTACATTTTTGGAGCCTGTTAAAAGCATTATGATTTTTGTTTTGTATATAATATTTTCCAGGTATTCCATTGTATATTCATATCCTCCATGAATTAGGTATGAAAGTATTTCTCCGGACATGGCTACCATGTCTGCTCCAAGGACAAGACTTTTTACTAAGTCTATGGAATTTTTTATTCCTCCTGAGCTTATTAGGGATAAGTTTTTTAAGTTAAGATTTTTAATGGAAAGTAAGCTTAGGGCTGTGGGTATTCCCCAGGAGTATAGCTCGGATAGATCATTTTCCGGTCTTCTTAAATTTTCCACTTCCATAAAGTTTGTTCCGCCGAAGCCTGAAACGTCTATGTGTCTTACGCCTACACTATAAAGTTTTCTTGCTACTTCTCTTGACATACCGAAGCCTACTTCTTTTACTATTACAGGTACCTCAGATCCTTTTACAATTTCTTCTATGTTTGAGAGGATTCCTTTAAAGGACCTTTCTCCTTCTTCCATGGCAAGTTCTTGGGCAGGATTTAAATGAATTTGAATTCCATCTGCTTTTAACATGTCTACTGCAAATTTTACGTCTTTTAGGCTTGCACGTCCGGAAAGATTTCCAAGGACTAGTCCTGAATCTCCCATAATTTCTCTTACGATTTTAAAGCTTTCAATGGAGTCTTCGTCTTCTAAGGTGATAGTTTGTGAGCCTACTGCCATGGGAATATTAAATTCTCTTGCGATTTCTGATAGTTGTCTATTTATGTCTTCTGTAAATTCTGATCCACCGGTCATGGCGTTAATCATAAGAGGAAAGTCTATTTTTTTGTTTAAAAACTTTGTTGAGGTGTCTATTTCATCAAAGTCACATTCCGGTAGGGAATTGTGGGGTAAAAAAACATCTTCAAAAAGGGTGTTTCCAACGAAACTTGATCTTAAAAAACTTTCGATATGTTCTCTTTTTCTATATTTTCTCATAAATTTCTCCTGTCTTTAATAATATCATCAAGAATGAAAAATGTTAATATAATTATTTTTTTGATTTTAATACTCTATCACTTAAAAATGAGTTGTAAAAGTTTTCTGAAAAAACTTTATATTTTTCTGGGTCTTCTTTAAATGTTTTTAAAAGGCTCCTGTCAAAGAAATTGCTAAGGGGCATTTTCCCCAGGGCTTCGTATATTTTTTTATCATTGATTCCAAGGCTTATCATTCCTATTATGTCTTCATTTGTGAAGGATTCAAAGTCTTCAATTTTTTCATATTCCATGGTTTTTTTATTGTAAAAGTTTACTAAATAGTTTCCCTTTGGAGTTTTATAAAGTATTGATAAAAACATGAGGGATATGGAAAATACTGTAAATATTGTGGATGGAATAATATTTATTGGCTTAAAGTTTAAGACTGAAAGGCTATATACAATTATGGCAAAGAGAGAAATTTTAGTAACTTTTTTCTTGTGGCTGTCAATTTTATATAAAAGGTTTAAATTTTCCAGTTTGTATTTTAAACTTTTTGAGTATTGGTTAAATTGCAAATAAAATTCAGGTCCGGCTTTTATTTTTTCTGCAATGTCTTTTGTGCTTACGACCTCTTTATCTTTAAAGAAATTTTCTATAAAGGTTTTTTCTTCAATTTGCAGTTGAGAAATTTTTTTGGAATTTAAAATAAATAGGTAATTTATTTTTTCCTTGCCGGATTTTGTTACATAGTCTTCTCTTTTTATTTCCAAGGCCTTAATTCTTTGTAAATTTAAAATATTTGCAAGGATAAGGTTTGGCAAACTTCCGTCACCTTTTAGAAGGTAGGCGGCTTCTAAGGGACTTACTATATTTGGGTCTTCTTCTTTTGTTTTCCTTCTTAAATTAAATAAATAAATTGAATAGATAAAAATTAGAAAAGAAAAAATTGTCCCACAGATAGAAATAATTTGAGAAAAATTATTTTTATCTCCCTTTAAGAAGTTGAGTCTGTCATTATTTTTATGGATTTCTTTTAGGTCCTTTAAAGTCATATCCGTCCTTTGAGTTGCAAAGGGTAGGGCTTCTTCTTCGAAACCCAGGTCCAAAAATAAATAGCCACCTTTTTTTATGTCTTTTACTTTGATCTCTAAGCCGTTTTTTACGTTTTCGATTTCTTTTTTGCCAGATGAGTATAAAAATGGACTTGTTTCTCTGGAAATTCCATTTTCAAAAAGGAGATCTCCTTTAAAAAAATCGATTTTATTTTCAACATTTTTGAAAAGAATGTAGGAAAGATATCCAGTGTCGCTGCCAATTTTTCCAATGTTTGAAATTTCATAGGACATTTTTAAGTTTAGGCTTCCCTTAAAAGGGTTGAAAATTTTTATAAGGGTCCTATCTTCTTCTTCGTCTAAGGTGTAGGATTTGGAGTATCCTTTTTTTGCGTTGGTATCCATGGTCAATTTTTCATTTCCTATGGAAATTGTGAGTTTTTCTATTTTGGAATTTTTAGGTTTATAGATGCTCCTCATTACTATGTCTTCATTTTTTTTAGAGTTATAGTTTATATTGTCTTCAAAAGACAGGTTTCCATTATCTTTAATTAAAATATGGCTTTCAAAGTTTGCTCCTATTTCTTCTGCAAAAATTTTCTGAGAAAAAATAAAAGGGGAAGAAAAAATAAAAACCAAGAGTATAAGCTTACAAAATTTATATAAAAATAATTTTAATTTCATGTTATCACCAAATTAATTATATCAAAAATTTGTGAAATATATTATTATTAGGGTAAACTATTATGTGTAAAATATAAAATAAAAGGGAAGGAAAGATATGTACGACATTATAATTATTGGCGGTGGTCCTGCGGGGCTTACGGCAGGTCTTTACGGTGCGAGAGATAAGAAAAAAACTTTAGTTATAGAAAAAGCTGTTGAAGGGGGACAAATAACTAACACTAGTGATGTAGAAAATTATCCTGGTGTTCCTGGTATAAGCGGAATTGATTTGGGCTTTACTATAAAGGATCAGGCTGAAAAGTTTGGCTGCCAAATTGTAAATGACAATATTATTGAAGTTGATCTTGAGGGTAAGGTTAAAAAGGTTAAGGGTAAATTTGACCAATATGAGGGAAAAGTTGTAATTATTGCTGGTGGTGCAAGTCCGAGAAAGATTGGGGTTCCTGGTGAAGAAGATTTTCAAGGAAGAGGAGTAAGTTATTGTGCAACTTGTGATGGAGCTTTTTATGAAGGTTTTGAAGTTTATGTAGTTGGTGGTGGAGATGCTGCTGTTGAAGAGGCTATTTATTTAACCAACTTTGCCAAGAAGGTCCATATTATTCATAGAAGGGATGAACTTCGTGCTTCAAAGGATTTGCAGGCTAAGGCTTTTAAAAATGAAAAGATTGATTTTATTTGGAATAGTCAAGTTTTAGAGCTTAAGGGAGATAAGACCTTAAAGGAACTTTATATTAAAAATAATAAGAGTGGAGATATAGAAAAGATTACTAAGGATGAACCTTTTGGAGTTTTTGTATTTATTGGTTATGTTCCAGAAACTGAGATTTATAAAGGCAAAATAAATATGCAAGACGGTTATATTTTAACTGATGAAGAGATGAGGACAAATATTGATGGAGTTTTTGCTGCGGGAGATATAAGGGTTAAGACTGTAAGACAACTTACAACTGCCGTAGGTGATGGAACTATAGCTGCTATAAATGCCTATAAGTATATTGAAGAGCAAGAGGGAACTCTTTATGGGGGTTTTAATAAATAATGGAATCAAATGTATTTGATACTGCCCTTATTTTTGAGGGTGGGGGCATGAGAAATTCCTACTCTGCTGGTATCTTAAATGTTCTTCTTGAAAAGGAAATTTATTTTGATTACGTATCAGGTATTTCTGCAGGCTCAACTCATGTTTTTAACTATTTATTAAGGGATAGAATTCGTGCCAAGAGATCTTTCGTCGATTCTGTGAGAGATGAAAATGTTGCCGGTATAAAAAATTTTTTAAAGGGACAGGGATTTTTTAATTCTGAGTATATTTATGAGTCTTGGGATCCCTATCCTGAGTCTAAAATAAGCCTTGAAACTTTTTATGAAAATCCTGCAAAAATAAGAATTGGGGCTTTTAATGCCAATACAGGCAGGATGAAATATTGGAACAAAAGACAACTTAATTCTATAGAAAAACTTAGAAAGGCCATAAGGGCTTCTTCATCTTTGCCATATATTATGCCGCCTACTAAATTTGAGGGTCAAATTTATTATGATGGTGGTCTTGGCTATGGAATAAGCTTGGATATGGCTTTAAGGGATGGATACCAAAAAATTTTTGCAGTTTTAACAAGACCTAAGGGTTATAGAAAAGTACCTATGAAGCATAGGGCATTAATAAAAAAATCTTTTAAAAATTATCCCCATGTTGCTAATGCCATGATTACAAGATACAAGAGATATAACAGGGATTTGGACAGATTGGAAAAGTTAAAAGAAGAGGGCAAGGCTTATATTGTCTATGCAAATAATCAGGGAGTTGAAAATACTGAAACAAACCTTTTAAAGCTTCAAAATAATTATGAAGAGGGATATTTTCAAGGACTAAATGAGTATAAGGACTGGCTCGCCTTTTTGGGAATATAGAAAAAATTGTGATATAATAAATTTAATTTAATCTTAGGAGTGATTTAATGGACAAAGTAAGAGTTCGTTTTGCCCCAAGTCCTACGGGTTTTCTTCACATTGGAGGTCTGAGGACGGCTCTATATAATTATCTTTTCGCCAAGCACAATAATGGCGATTTTATTTTGAGAATAGAGGATACGGACAGAACAAGATATGTGGAAGGTGCCATAGAAAATTTAATTCAATCATTAAAATGGGTTGGAATAGAAGTTGATGAAGGAGTAATCCTGAATGAAGACGGAAAACTTACGGAGAAGGGTCAATGTGGACCTTATATTCAATCAAACCGTCTTGATATTTACAAGAAATATGTTGATAAACTTATTGAGTCGGGTCATGCTTATTATTGTTTTTGTAGCAAGGATAGGCTTGATAATTTAAGGGAAGAACAAAGAATAAAGGGACAAGTTCCAAAGTATGATGGAAGATGTCGTTCTATTCCTATTGATGAAGCTAAAAGAAGAATTGCTAATGGGGAAGAGTATGTAGTAAGACTTAAACTTCCAAGAAATAGATTTATAAAATTTCATGACCTTGTAAGAGGGGATGTAACTATAAATACAGATGAAATTGATGATCAGGTTCTTATGAAAAGTGATGGTTTTCCCACTTACCACATGGCGGTTGTAGTTGATGATCATTTGATGAAAATCACCCATGTTGTTCGTGGTGAAGAATGGCTTGCTTCAACGCCTAAGCATGTTTTCTTATATGAGGCTTTAGGTTGGGAAGCTCCGGAATTTGTTCACCTTCCCACAGTATTAAATAAAAATCACAAGAAACTTTCAAAACGTGAAGGGGACGTATCTGTTGAGGATTTCAAAAAGAGGGGATATTTACCGGAAGGACTTATAAATTATCTTGCTCTTGTAGGTTGGAGTCCGGAAGATGACGAAGAAATAATGACTTTAAAAGGTTTAATTCCTAAATTCAGCTTTGATAGAGTTGTAAAATCAGGGGGAATTTTTGATGTTGATAAGCTTAACTGGGTCAACTCTCACTATATGAAAGATTATGATTTGGAAAAGTTATGTCAATTGGAAAAGCCTTATATGATTGAATCGGGTCTTATGACTGAAGAAGAAATTGACAATAATTTTGAATGGTTTAAGATTCTTGTGGAAACTGTTAGAGATGGCTTGGATAAGCTTGAAGATTTACCTAAGGCAGTTCAATTTTTATTTGGTGATTTAAGTGTAAAAGAAGAAAGTGCTCTTGAAGAACTTAAAAAAGACAATGTCCTTCAATTAATAGATCAATTTATTGAAGAATTAAATTCTGTGGAAGAAGTTGACGATGAATTTTCAAGAACAGTCATGAAAAAAATTCAAAAGGCAACGGGAATTAAAGGAAAGAATTTATATATGCCTGTAAGAGCTGCTATAAGCGGAAATGTTCATGGACCAGAATTAAATAACATTATACTTTTACTTGGAAAAGAAAAGCTTTTAAAAAGGCTTAATGCAAGTAAAAAATATTTGAAATAAAAAAAACTTTACCCTAGATAAGCTGGGGTAAAGTTTTTTTATTTATCAAATTTTTTAATATTTGCTTTTTCTTTTAAAGTGCCATAGGTTTCTTCCAAACTTTTTACCATAAATTTTAATTCATCAATTTCCTCTTTTGAAAATTCAAGGGGTATGTCATGTAAATTGTTTGTTAAAGTTTTAATTTCATCTTTTTTAATTTCTATTTCTTTTTTATAGTTAAAGTCCTTTTTTAAAACGCAGGACCTTATTAAATTATTATTTTGAATTTTTATAAGTTCTTGTAAATTTAAGTCTTCTGTATATTTTTTGAAATTTTCCCAAATTACAAATTCTTCTTCTTTTAAGTCATATTCATAGGGGTTAAAGAGGTCTATTATTTCTTTAATAACTTTTTCAAATTTTTGACTGTCAAGGTTTAATAGAGAATCAATTTTTTCTAAATACAAATTATTTTCGTCAATTTTCATAATATCTTTTGCAAGATTTTTTTCCTGTTCTAAGTTTAAATTTAAATTTTTATTTAAATCCATTCTTAAAACTTGAGAAAGAGTTTGAAGTTCAAAAATTTTCATTTTATATTTGTCATAAATTTTCGTGTAAAAAGCCCTTCTTATAGGGATTAGAATATTTTTTAAAAAAATCTCATCAGATAGAAGTTCCCTATATAAAAAGGCTTCCATTGTAAGTTTAGCTTTATCCATAAAATCAATCCTTTCTTTAACTTATTACCCATTTTAATGTTATAATTAATATGTATGAGGTGAATTAATGTTTGAAAAATTCGGAAAAGTTTTTTTAAATGAAGGACTTTATAAATATACATCTTTCGGCATTGGCGGACCTGCAGATATACTCTTGTTCCCTAAAGATGAAAATTCTTTAATAGAAGCAATAAAAATAGCAAAAAATGAGGGGATTCCCATTACTGTTCTTGGTAATTGTACAAATGTTTTAATTAGGGACGGTGGAATAAGAGGCCTTGTTATAATGCTTAAAAACACCTTTAATGAAATTAAAGTAAAGGATAATTTAATTTCAGCTGAGGGAGGGGCAACTCTTAAAAAAGTTGCTCAAGTTGCCTATGAAAATTCTCTTTCAAATATGGAGTTTGCTCATGGTATTCCCGGTTCCATAGGTGGAGCTATGATTATGAATGCTGGAGCCTATGAGGGAGAAATGAAAGACATTGTAAAAAATGTAAGGCTTTTAACTAAAGATTTTAAGATTATTGAGGTAAACAATGAGGATATGAATTTTGTTTACAGAAATTCAAGAGTTTTAAAAAATGAAGAAATTGTCCTTTCTGCAACTTTTGAACTAAAAGAAGATCAAAAGTCTTTTATTAAAGAAAAGATGGAGGATTTTGACCATAGGAGAAAGTCTAAACAGCCTCTTGAACTTAGAAGTTGTGGGTCTACTTTTAAAAGACCTAAGGGATATTTTGCTGGAAAGTTAATAGATGATTCTGGTTTAAGGGGTTTTAGATATAAGAACTGTGGAGTAAGTGAAAAGCACTGCGGCTTTATTGTAAATTATGGTGGTTCCAGTGCCAGGGACATTTTAAGAGTCATAGAAATTGTAAAAAAAGTTGTTTTTGATAATTTTGGGGTTGAACTGGAAAGAGAACTTAAAGTTATTGGGGTGGATTGATGGAAATAATTATTATAACAGGCATGAGTGGTGCTGGAAAATCTGAAGTTCTTAATATTATGGAAGATTTGGGATATTTTTCTATGGATAATCTTCCTCCGGAGCTATTGCCTAAGTTTGCTGAAATTGCCAAGTCTTCTCCGGTGGATAAGGTGGCTGCTGTAGTTGATTTAAGAAGTGGAGAGTTTTTTAAAAATTTTTCCAGTTCTCTTGAAACTTTAAGATCTTTAAATGTAACTTACAAAATTGTTTTTCTTGAGGCAAGCGAGGGAGTTATTATAAAGCGATACAAGGAGAGGAGAAGGCCTCATCCCCTTGATAAATCCATTGTTGAAGGCTATAGGAAAGAAAAAAATTTACTTGAAGAAATAAGAAAAATAAGTGATTACATTATTGATTCTTCAAATAAAAAAACAAGCGAATTAAAGTTTGAGATTACAAGTTTATTTAAAACAAGAAAAAGTGATTTTACAGTTTCTGTTGCTTCTTTTGGATTTAAAAATGGTATTTTAAAAGATGCTGACTTAGTCTTTGATGTTAGATTTCTTCCCAATCCCTTTTATATAGAGGAGCTTAAAGACCTTAGCGGTGAGGAAGAACCTGTAAAAAATTTTGTAATGAAGTGGGAAGTTACTCAAAAATTTATTGAAAAGTGCGTAGATATGTTAGACTTTTTAATTCCCAATTATAAGAAAGAGGGCAAGACTATAATAGTAGTTGCTTTTGGATGCACAGGAGGATTTCACAGGTCTGTGGCAATAGCAAATGAAGTGGGAAAAAGGCTAAGTGATCTGGGCCATAGTGTTGAAGTTTCTCACAGGGATAAGGTTTAAAATTTATTTAAAATAAAGTATAATAGAGGAAATTATGACTGAGTATTGGGATATTTACAATAAAAAGGGAGAAAAAAAGTATAAAGTTGTAAAAAAAGGCTCACCTCTTTTGTCTGGAGAATACCATATTATAGTTGAGGGTTGGATAAGGACTGACAAGGAAACTTATTTGATTCAAAAACGTTCAAAGAGGAAAAAAACTTTTGGAGGAATGTGGTATTGTTCTGTGGGAGGGTCTGTTATTAGTGGAGAAGAACCTATTGACGGACTTTTGCGTGAAACAAAAGAAGAACTTGGCATAGATTTAGATAGGAATAAAATATATTTAAAGAGAATTATCAGAGAGGATAATGGAATTTTTTATATTTATCTTATAGATATGAATGTAAATCTTGAAGATGTAAAGCTTCAGGAGGAAGAGGTTGAAGATGTAAAAATTGCTTCAGTTGATGAGATTTTTCGAATGATAGATGAAGGAATTTTAATTAATCTCAGTTATTACAGAGATTTTTTCAACTCTGCTGAAAAATTAATAGAAGCGAAAAAATAGAAGAAGGTCAAAAGCCTTGTTACAAAGAGAGAACATTCCTTGGTGAAAGATGTTTTGACAAGTTTTGACAGATGCGTCTATTTTGCTTATAGCGGGAGCTTTATCTAAATGAATTTGAGTGGAATCGTCTCTTTGGGGCGATTATTTTTTTTAAAATTTAGGAGGTATCATGAAACTGTATAACACACTTACGAGAAAAAAAGAAGAATTTAAACCTATAGAGCCGGGCCATGTGAGAATGTATAATTGTGGTCCTACTGTATACAATTTTATCCACGTAGGAAATGCCAGACCCCTTGTAATTTTTGATACTTTAAGAAGATATTTTATATATAAGGGTCTTGAGGTAAAATTTGTGGTTAATTTTACTGATATTGACGATAAAATGATAAAAAAAGCTAATGAAGAAGGGGTGCAAGTTTCAGATATAGCCGACAGATATATAAAAGAGTTTAAGGTTGATGCAAATGGCTTACATTTATACGATTATGAAACTATAAATCCAAGAGCCACTCATATGATAAAGGAAATGGTTGAATTTATAGACACTCTTGTAAAAAAAGGTGCTGCTTATGAATCTAATGGTGATGTTTACTTTGATATAACAAAGGCTAAGGATTATGGAAAGCTTTCTAAAAAGAATATTGAAGAGTTAATGTCTGGAGCGAGGATTGATGTAAGTGAACATAAAAAACATCCTGGAGATTTTGCCCTTTGGAAGGCAAAAAAAGAGGGAGAACCCTATTGGGATTCACCTTGGTCTCAAGGTAGGCCCGGTTGGCACATAGAATGCTCTGTAATGGCTAAGACCCTCCTTGGAGATACTATTGACATTCATTCAGGAGGAGAAGATTTACAATTTCCCCATCATGAAAATGAAATTGCTCAAAGTGAAACTTGTAACGGAGTGCCCTTTGCAAGATATTGGCTTCACAACGGCATGATTACAGTTGACAATGAAAAGATGAGTAAGAGCAAGGGTAATTTCTTTACAATTCGTGAAGTTTCAGAGGAGTTTGAACTGGAAGTTTTAAGATATTTTCTTTTAACTGCCCACTATAGAAATCCTATTAATTTTTCAAGGGATATAATGGATCAATGTAAAAATTCTTTGCAAAGAATATATAATGCAAAAGAAGAACTTGAAAGTTTAATGGAAAATGCAAAAGATGGTGTAGAATCTAAAGATTTACAAGAAAAATTGGAAGAAGAGAGAAAATTCTTTGAAGCTTCCATGGAAGATGATATAAATACGGCAGATGCCCTAACGGCAATATTTAACATAGTAAAAATAATAAATACTGACCTTAATGAAAGCTCAAGTAAAGAAGATCTTTTACTTGCACAAAAATATTTAATGAAACTTGCAAAAGTTTTAGGTATTCTTGAGAGGGAAAAAGAAGACATTGACTCTGAAGTTGAAAATCTTATAAGGGAAAGGGAAGATGCAAGAAAAAATAAAGATTTTGCAAAAGCTGACCAAATAAGAGATAAACTTAAAGAGATGGGAATTGAAATAAAAGATTCAAGGAATGGAACCAAGTGGACGAGAATTTAAATGTTTTTTTAAGTAAGGGAAAAATTTTAACAAAGGACCAAGCAAGGCAATATTCCCCTCTTGCCCTTGCTTTTATAGGAGATGGAGTTTATGAACTTTTTATCCGTACAAAAGTTTTGAATAAAAATAAAAAAGCTTCAACTCTTCATAGGGAGTCGGCAAATTCAGTAAAAGCTTCAGCTCAAGCAAGAAAAATCTTGGGAATTATTGATTTTTTAGAAGAAGATGAAATTTATATTTTTAAAAGAGGTCGCAATGCAAAACCTCACACTATGGCAAAAAATGCCAGTGTAATAGATTATAAAAATGCCACAGGTCTTGAAGCCCTATTTGGTTATTTATATCTCACAGGACAGGATCTGAGAATGTCACAATTAATAGATTTGATGGAGGAAAAATGAAAGTTGAAATAATAGCACACACACCTAATCCGGACCTTTTAGTAGCTCAGGCGGCAAAACTTTGCTATTCAAAAGTTGGAGTAGATCAAATAAAAGAAAAGTTAGATAAGGAAGCAACGGAAAAATTTATAAAGATGCTTATGGGATTTTCCCACGCTTCACCCCTTGAACATGTAAGCTTTACCTTTGCAGTGGAAGGGATTTCAAGAACTTTAAGCCATCAATTGGTAAGACATAGAATTGCCAGCTACTCCCAACAATCCCAAAGATATGTGGAGCTTAACAACTTTGAATATATAGTTCCTCCCAAAATAGCAAAAAATAAGGAAGCTTTAAAAATATTTATAGAAACAATGGAAAGTGACAAAGAAGCTTATAGGAAAATTTCCGAACTTTTAATAGAAGATAATGCTCAAAAATATATTGCAGAGGGTATGGAAGAAGAAAAGGCAAAAAAATCTGCTACAAAGGAATCCATAGAAGATGCAAGATATGTTTTTCCAAATGCCTGTGAAACAAAAATTGTCTTCACAATGAACGTAAGAAGTCTGCTTCACTTTTTAGAGCTTAGATGTTGCAATAGAGCCCAATGGGAAATAAGGGATTTAGCAACTAAGATGCTTGAAGAACTCAAACAAATAAGTCCTGTAATTTTTAAAGATGCAGGACCTGGATGTGTAAAAGGACCGTGTCCTGAAGGAAAAATGACTTGCGGAAAAATAAATGAAGTAAGGGAAAAATTTAGAAATTTAGGTGCAGAATGACTTATATATATGGAAGAAATGCAGTAATAGAAGCATTAAAAGCAAAAAAAGTCGACAAACTTTATGCTCTTAAAAATTTATCAGGATCGGCAAATAAAATATTTGCCATGGCAAGAGCAGAAAAAGTAGTCTTGACTGAATGTGATAAGAAAAAAATATTTGAAATGGTAGGAGATGTAAACCATCAAGGTATAGTTGCCCTTGTAAGTCAGTTTGTTTACAGTGATTTAGATGAAATGATAGAAGAGGCAAAAGTAAAAGATAAAACAATTCGTCTTATTATACTTGATGAAGTAGAAGATCCCTACAATTTCGGAGCCATAGCAAGAAGTGTCGAGGCAGCAGGATTTACAGGAATAATAATTCCAAAAAGAAGATCGGCCTTAGTAAATGATGCAGTCTATAAATCCTCAGCAGGGGCCATAGAGCGTGTAAAAGTAGCAAGAGTAGTAAACCTATCACAAACAATAGAAAAGCTTAAAGAAAAAGGTGTGTGGGTTTATGGAGCAGATATGGAAGGGGACTCCATATATGAAAGTGACTTAAGAGGGGATATATGCCTTGTAATAGGAAATGAAGGAAAGGGTTTGGGGCACAGTGTAGAAAAAAATTGTGACCAAATAATTTCTATACCCATGAAAGGAAATATAAATTCCCTTAATGCTTCATGCGCTGCTGCAATAATGATATTTGAAGTAATGAGACAAGCAAAATGAAAATTTATAAAAAGAACAGGAAGTATCTATTTGTAGACGGATACAATATATTAAACCATATACAAAAACTTAAAGACATATCAGCTCAAGACTTGGAACTGGCAAGAGAGCTTTTAATGGATATGTTGGCTGAACACAGTAACGTAACAGGCGAATATATAATCCTGGTCTTTGACGGTTACAAAGTAAAAAAATCTCCAGGTTCAAACTTTCATAGAAAGGGAATAGACGTAGTATTTACAAAAGAATTTGAAACTGCAGACGCCTATATAGAACATGAGCTTGATAAAATAGGAAGACTTCACACAGTAAGGGTGGCAACGTCGGACAATATGGAGCAGCAACTTATTTTATCAAGAGGAGGAACAAGGCTTTCTGCAAGAGAATTGGAAAATGAAATTCTCGAAGGCAAAAAGAAAATAAAAAGAAAAACAAAAGAACTTAAAAAAGATACAATAAATACCATGACAAGGCACATGGAATTATTAGAAAAATTAAAGGACAAGTATCAATGAAAATATTGACAAACTTGTCCTTTAAAATTAAAATAAAGCTAATGCTATCGTAGCTCAGTAGGTAGAGCACTACATTGGTAATGTAGAGGTCGCGGGTTCAATTCCCGCCGTTAGCTCCATTTTTTTTATAAATAAAACGAATAAAAACCATTTTTCTCTTCTGTAAGAATAGATATGTTTCGGATTCAAATTACCAGAGATAATTAAAAACATAGAAATCATTGAAAAAAGTGACATAATAAATTGTATATGATATAAAAATAGAAAAGAGATTTAAATATAAATAAAGCATAAGATTTATAAAAAGTAGAGTTTTAAATGAGTAGGTGTTTTAATTGGATATAAAAAGTTCAGTTCAAAATAATGATGATAAAAATAACAAACCGCAATATTTACAAATAGCGGAAACTATAAAAAATAAGATTTTTTTAGGGACTCTTTCAGTGGGAACCAAACTACCACCTGAAAGAGAACTTGCAAAAAAATATGACTCAGGAAGACCTTCAGTTAGAGAAGCAATAAGAAGTCTTGAGAACATGGGCTTAGTTGAAACAAAACATGGAGACGGCTCCTATGTTGCTAATAACATGAAAAATGTAATGTTTTCATCTTTAAGTGCAATCTCTCGTATGAATTCAGTTACCATTTCAGAAATTATGGAGTTTAGAGAAATGTTTGAATATGAAGCTGTAAAACTTGCAGCAGAAAGAAGAACGACCGATCAACTTAAAAAGATGGAAGAAATTTTAATAAAAATAAAAGTGTCAGACACAATATATGAATTTCAAAAATTAGACGGTCTATTTCATACATTAATTTCGGAAATGTCTAATAATGCCTTAATAATAGAATCCTATTTAGCCATGAATAAACTATTTTATGATAGCATAAAAGATACAACTGTGGCAGTTACCTTAGAGGGAGAAAGCTCAGAAGAACTTTTTAGCTATCACAAGCCAATTTATGATTCTATAAAGGATTCAGATCCAGTACTCGCACAAATATTTATGAACAAACATTTTAACAGAATAAGAAAATCAATTAAAGATATAAAATAAAAGGGCGGTCCTCATAAAAGAGGACTGTTTTTTTATGGAGAAAATTTTTATAAAAAATAAATAAATTCATAAGGTATTACCACTAAAAAAATTAAAAAATAATTGATAATAAAAAATTTTTTAACAAAATATTGTAAAAATCGAAAAAAAATTAAAAAAATTTTTTTTATTTTTTTATTCAAATAAATAAAAAAAACTTTAAAATTTTATTTTAAAGGCAGAAAAAGGCTAAATTTAGGCATATAATTGGTATTACCAATAATGAATTAATCAAGTATTTCGATTGTTTGATTATTAATATCATATACTTGACCTATAATTTTTAAATTAGTACAATAAGAGCAACGAGATAATTAAAAAATCGTTAATACTAAAAAAAAGAAAAAAAGGAGGTTTTTTGATGGATTTTCAACTATCAAAAGAACATTTAGAAGTTCAAGCACGTGCTCGTAAGTTTGCGGAAGAGAAAGTTCTACCTGGAGTATTGGAAAGAGATAGAGATTCTATTTTACCTATGGATTTATACAAAGAACTTGTTAAAGAAGGATTTATAGGCTTCCAATTCGATAAAAAATATGGTGGACTTGGAAAAGACTACATGTCTTATATTTTAACTTTAGAAGAACTTGCAAAAGTTGATGCTTCTCTTTGCGTATTTTGCTCAGTATCTCTTTCTTTATTCCTTGGAGGAGTTTTGAAATATGGAACAGAAGAACAAAAGAAGTTTTTTGTAGGTGGAGTTTGCGACGGATCTATTACAGGATGTTTTGCATTAACTGAAAAGAATGCAGGAAGTGATGCAAGTGGTGTACAAACAATAGCAAGACGTGATGGAGATAACTACATAATCAATGGTACAAAAAGATTCATTACTAACGGAAAAGAAGCAGATTATGCAATGTTAGTTGCTAAAACTGATTTAGATGCACCAGGAACAAAAGGTCTTACCTCATTTATGATTCCAACAAATACACCAGGATTTGAACTTGTAAGATTGGAAGATAAAATGGGACTTAGAAGCCTTGAAGTAGCTGAGCTTAAATTTACAGACATGGTAGTTCCAGCAACTTGTCGCCTTGGTAAAGAAGGGGACGGATTCAAACTTGCTATGGACACTTTAAATGCAGGACGTGTTGGAGTTGCAGCACAAGCTTTAGGTATTGCAAAGGGAGCTTATGAAAGAGCTATTGAATTTTTGAAAAATAGAGTTCAATTTGGAAGACCTCTTTACAAAAATCAATATCTTGCTTTTAAAGCAGTTGACCTTGCAAATATTATTGACCAAGCTGAGCTTATGCTATACAAGGGAGCTTGGATGCTTGATCAAGGAATTGTTGAACCGAAAACATGTGCACAAGCTAAACTTTTATGTACAGATGCTGCTATGAAAGTTACAACAGAATGTATTCAATTAATGGGCGGCGAAGGCTATATGAAAGAATTCCATGTAGAACGTATGATGAGAGATGCAAAAATCACACAAATCTATGAAGGAACTAATGAAATTCAACATATGGTTATACAAGGAGCTATTTTTAAGTAAATAATAGTTAATTGAAGGATTATAATAGAATTTTTAAAAATATGGCATTACCTTATATTTTTAGGTAATGCCATATTTTTATTTTGCCTTTTTTTGAATTTTTAATTTAAAAAAAAATATGCTTAATAAAAAAATGTCATTAAAATATAACAAAAATCATTAAAAGCGTTAAAAAAATAAAATAAATTGAAAAAATATTGACAAAGTCATGCAAAACGTTTACCATAAAGAAAAAAGGTATTACCAATAAACAAGGAGGTATTATTTTGAATATTGTTGTTTGCATTAAGCAAGTACCTGATACGAATGAAGTTAAACTGGACCCCAAAACAAATACTTTAATTAGGGATGGAGTACCAAGCATAATAAATCCTGATGATAAATCAGGGCTTGAAGCTGCTCTTAAAATTAAGGATCAAACAGGAGCTCATGTAACTGTTGTATCGATGGGACCGCCTCAAGCAGAAAATGCTTTAAGAGAAGCACTTGCTATGGGTGCTGATGAGGCTATTTTAGTAACTGATAGAGTTTTTGGAGGAGCTGATACTTGGGCTACTTCTTGTACAATTGCAGGTGCTCTTAAGCATTTGGATTATGATTTAATAATCACAGGAAGACAAGCTATTGATGGAGATACTGCTCAAGTAGGGCCACAAATGGCGGAGCATTTAAATTTACCCCAAGTTACATATGTTGAAAACATAGAAGTAAACGAAGGATTTTTAACTGTAACAAGACAATTCGAAGATAGATATCATAAAATAAAACTTAAAACTCCGTGTCTAATAACAACACTTTCAGAACTGGCTGAGCCTAGATTTATGAGTGTTGGAGGAATTTTTGAAGCTTTCAAAAAAGATATTAAAATTTGGCATTATGAAGATATAAAAGATGAACTTGATGATTCAAATCTTGGCTTAAAGGGTTCTCCTACTAAGGTAAAGAAGTCATATCCTAAACAAGGTAAAGGTGCAGGTGTCATACTTACTGATTTATCTGCAGATGAAGCAGCTAAGGCAATCTTATCTAAACTTGAAGAAAAATATATTATCTAAGGAGGCTTGAAATGAGTAAAGATGTATTTGTATTCATCGAACAAAGAGATGGAGAAATTCAAAAAGTCGGCATAGAGCTTCTTGGAAAAGCGAGAGAATTAGCTGACGATTTAAAACAAGACGTTGTTGCAATTTTATTAGGAGAAAATATTAGAAATAAAGCTGATTTACTTGTTAGACATGGTGCTGACAAAGTAATAGTTGTAGATCATCCAATGCTTAAAGAATATGTTACTGAACCATATTCTAAAGCAGTTTACGAGATAATAAAAAAATATGACCCTGAAATTGTAATATACGGTGCAAGTTCTATAGGAAGAGATTTAGCTCCCAGAATGGCAGCAAGAATTCACACAGGACTTACTGCAGACTGCACAGGTTTAGCAATTGAAGAAGATACTAAAAATCTTAGAATGACAAGACCTGCTTTTGGAGGTAATCTAATGGCTGAAATTTTATGTGAAAATTTCAGACCGCAAATGGCAACTGTAAGACCAGGTGTTATGCAAGCATTAGATTCAGATCCTTCAAGAAAGGGAGAAATCATTGATGAAACTATTGAATTTGTAGATTCTGATATGAATATTGAAATTCTTGAAATAACTAAAAAAGAATCAAAGAAAAAAGATATTACCGAAGCTAACATATTAGTTTCAGGTGGTAGAGGTATAGGAGGTCCTGAGGGATTCGAAACCTTAAAAGAACTTGCTGATGAATTAGATGCAGAAATTTCTTCTTCAAGGGCAAACGTTGATTCTGGATGGATAGAAAAAGATGCCCAAGTAGGACAAACTGGAAAAACTGTAAGACCGGAACTTTATTTTGCTCTTGGAATTTCTGGAGCTATACAACATTTAGCCGGAATGGATGAATCTGAACTTATCATTGCAGTAAACAAAAATAAGGAAGCTCCTATTTTTGATGTAGCAGATTTAGGAATAGTTGGAGACTTACATTCAGTAGTTCCAAAATTAACTGAGTTAATAAGAAAAACTAAAAAGTTAAAGTCGGAAATTTAACTAAATAAAAGGAGTTGAAGGTTATGGAAAAACAAAACATGTTAGAAGGATTAAAAGTTGTTGAATTTGCTAACTTTGTAGCTGGTCCCTGCTGTGGAAGGCTTTTAGCTGACTGGGGTGCAGAAGTAGTAAAAATTGAGCCTGACTTTGGTGATACTATGAGAGTCGTTGGAGTTCAATGGCTATCACCTACAGAAGAAGATGAAAATCCTCTTTTTGAAAATGAAAATGCAGGTAAAAGAGGAATAGTAGTTAACGCAAACACAGAAGAAGGCGTTAAAGTTATCTATGATTTAGTAAAAGATGCTGATGTATTTTTAACAAATACAAGACAAAAAGCATTAGTTAAATCAAAATTAGACTATGAATCAATCAAAAAGATAAATCCGAAAATCGTTTACGGACACTTATTAGGTTATGGAGAAAAAGGACCTGCAAAAGATACTCCAGCATTCGATTATACAGCATATTTTGCAAGAGGAGGAGTTTCCTTAGGACTAATGGAAAAAGGAACTAGCCCATGTAATACAGCAGCAGCTTTAGGAGACCACTATGCAGGTATGAGTTTAGCTGCAGGAATTTTGGCAGCTGTTCTTAGAAGAAATAGAACAGGTGAAGGAGAAAAAGTAAATGTAGCTCTATTCCATACAGCAATTTTTGGAATGGGTCTTTATGTTGTTGCTGGTCAATATGGCTACAAGATGCCTATAACAAGAAAGCAACCTCCAAATCCATTAAATACAACCTTTAAATGCTCAGACGGAAGATGGATTCAAATAGCATTTTTCCAATATGATAAATGGTTCCCGAACTTCTGTAACATGGTTATAGAAAGACCGGAATATATAGGTGGTAAGTATTCAACTTTGAAGAGTTCTGTAAATTATGTAGATGAACTTGTTCCTATAATGGAAGATATCTTCATTAAACATCCTTCAGATTATTGGTGTGAAAGACTTCAAGCAGCAGGTATACCATTTGAAAAACTTCAAGCACCTCATGAATTATTAGAAGATGAACAATGCTGGGCAAATGATTACCTATTTAAGCACACTTATGATAATGGAAATGAAGGCGTTTTATACAATACTCCTGTTATGTTTGAAGAATATGGAATTAAAGATTTCGTAAGAGCACCTAAGAAAGGTGAACATACAGATGAAGTAATGGAAGAACTTGGATATTCAAGTGAAAAAATTCAAGAATTAAAAGACAATAAAGTTATAAAGTAATAAGGTAAAAATATAACCAAAAGGGATGTGAATATGTATACGTTGGGATTGGATTTTGGTTCAACGGCATCAAAAGGAATAATTTTAAAAGATGGAAAAGAAATAGTAGCTTCATCTATTGTTCCTTTTGGAACAGGAACGTCTGGACCAAAAAAAGTTAAGGATGATCTATTTTCTAAAAGTGGGATTACCATAGAAGATATAGCGAACACTGTTGTAACAGGATATGGAAGAATAAAATATAAAAGCGAAGAAGATACTCAAATATCTGAACTTAGTTGTCACGCTAAAGGAGTTAATTTTCAACTTCCCAGCGTAAGAACAATAATTGATATAGGCGGACAAGATGCAAAAGCTATGAAACTTGACAAAGATGGCAGAATGACAAATTTTGTTATGAATGACAAATGTGCGGCAGGTACAGGTAGATTTTTGGATGTAATGTCTAATGTATTAATGGTTGAAGTATCTGAACTTGGTGATATAGATAAAAAGGCTACAGCACCTGTAGCAATTTCAAGTACATGCACTGTTTTCGCTGAATCTGAGGTTATATCCCAACTATCGGGAAATGCAAAATTAGAGGATATTATTGCAGGGATTCATATATCTGTTGCCAATAGAGTAGCAGGGCTTGTAAAAAGAATTGGAGTTGAAGAAGACGTAGCTATGGTTGGCGGAGTTGCTCAAAATTCCGGAATTGTTAGAGCACTGGAAAGAGCTTTAAATGTCAAAATAATAGTTCCGAAAAATTCTCAACTTAATGGAGCACTGGGCGCAGCAGTATTTGCTTATGAAAAAATGGGAGGTAAAAATGTCTGATAATGAAGTAAAAAAAGAAGAAAAAAAAGAAGAAAAAATAACAGCGGCTAAGTTTATAAATGGATTATTAGCAAAATCATATAAAGAAGCTTGGGAAGCAAAAGAAAAGGGAATACCTGTAGGTTGGTCAACATCAGTATTCCCACAAGAAATTGTGGAAGCTTTCGGTCTTCCTCTTTGCTATCCCGAAAATCAAGCAGCAGGTCTTGCAGCTAAAAAAGAATCTTTAGGATTAGAAGAAAAAGCAGAAGCTCAAGGATATTCAATAGACCTTTGTGCATATGCAAGAACAAATTTTGGATTCCTTGAACAAGGAGGTTCTGAAAATCTTAATATGCCAGCACCTGACTTTGTATGCTGCTGTAACAATATTTGTAATGAAGTAATTAAATGGTATGAAAACCTATCTAAAAAACTTAATATACCACTAATAATGATAGATGTTCCATTTAATAACGAAGATTATGTTACAGAAAGCCGTATAAAGTATTTTAGAGGTCAATTTGAACATGCAATAAAACAACTTGAAGAAATTAGTGGCAAAAAGTTTGATCCTGAAAAACTAAGAGAAGTTATGAACATTTCAAGAAAAAATGGTCGTCTTTGGAGAGAATCAATGCAAATGTCAAAAGACGTTTATCCATCACCTATGAATGGATTTGATTTATTTACCTATATGGCTTGTATCGTTTGTTATAGAGGTAAAAAAGAGACTACTCAAGCCTTTGAAATGCTAATGGAAGAACTTAAAGAAAATGCTAAAGAAGGAAAAACATCCTTTAGAGGCGAAGAAAAATACAGAATCATGATGGAAGGTATACCTTGCTGGCCATATATAGGATATAAAATGAAATCCCTATCTAAATATGGAGTAAACATGACAGGATCAGTATACCCACACGCATGGGCATTGGAATATGGCGACAATGACTTAGATGGACTTGCAAGAGCTTATTCTTCAATGTTTAACAATGTAAACATTGACAAGATGGTAGAGTATAGAAATAACGCTCTAAGAGATGGAAATTGCGTAGGAGCTTTTTACCACATGAACAGAAGTTGTAAACTTATGAGTTTTATACAATATGAAATGGCAAGAAGAGTAAATGATGCTACAGGATTACCATATGCTGGATTTGATGGAGACCAAGCTGATCCAAGAGGATTCTCTCAAGCACAATTTGAAACGAGATTACAAGGTCTAATTGAAGTAATGGAAGATAAGAAGGAGAATTAATGTGAAAAGTTATATAGAAGAATGTAAAAGTATTGCTTTAAATCCCTTATCAAAGCTTAAAAGTTACTTGGAACAAGGGGTAAAGGCCATAGGAATGGTTGCTTTTTTTGGACCTAATGAAATAGTAGAAGCAGCAGGATTTTTACCTTTCGGAGTTTGGGGAGGTTATGGAATAGAACTTGATTTATCAAAACAATATTTCCCTGCTTTTTGTCCGTCAGTTATATCTATTATCTTAGAACAAGGATTAAATGGAAGCTTAAACGGATTAGAAGCTGTTATTATCCCTGGTCAGACAGACACAATGCACTGTCTTGGACAAAACTGGAAATCTGGAGTAAAGAACATACCTTTTATTTCTATAGTTTATCCTCAAAATAGAAAACTTGAATGTGGTATTGAGTTTTTAGAGAGTGAATGTGTACATGTTAAAGAAGAACTTGAAAAGATAAAGGGTTCAAAAATAACAGACGAAGAAATTAATAAGACAATAGAACTTTATAATGAACATAGAGCTGAAATGAGAAAATTTTCAGAACTTGCTGCTAAACATCCAAATTCAATAAATAATCTTGAAAGAAGTTATGTATATAAATCAGCTCTTTATATGAAAAAAGAAGATCATTTAAAGATTATTAAAAAAATCAACGAAGAGTTAGAAAAAATGCCTGAAGAAAAATATTCGGGACATAAAATTATAACAACAGGTTTGTTATTGGATGATGAAAATATTTTAAATTCTCTTGAAGAAAATAATCTTAGAATAGTTGGAGATTATGTTGCTCAAGAATCAATACAATATAATACTGATGTTCCAGATGGAAAGAATCCATTTAGGAGATTAGCAGAACAATGGGCTAATGTTGAAGGATTTTCATTAGCATACGATCCTGACCTAAAAAGAGGAAAATTAATATCTGAGCTTGCTAAAGAAAGAGGCGCAGAAGGCGTTGTATATGCCACAGTTAAGTTCTCTGATTATGAAGAATATGATATGCCTATTTGTGTAAAAACAGTAAGAGAAAATGGCTTACAAGCAGTTGTATTTGAAACAGATCAACAGGATAACAACTCAGAACAAATAAAAACAAGAATTCAAACATTTGCAGAAATCTTGTAATGGAGGAAATATGAATTTTAGTAAGGAACATGAACTATTAAGGCAAACAGTAAGAGATTTTGTAGAAAGGGAAATGTCTGAATACCCTGACAATGTAGATGAAACAGGTTGTATTCCAAAAGATATAATAGAAAAACTTGCAAGATATCAATTTATAAGCCCTATAATACCAAAAGAGTATGGTGGAGCAGGAGCTGACTATGTATCTTATGCAATAATCATGGAAGAGATAAGCAGAAGATGTGCATCTACAGGAACATTTATAACAGCAGGGGCATCATTAGCAGCATTACCTCTACTTAATTTCGGAACTGAAGAACAAAAACAAAAATATTTAAGACCACTTGCAACAGGTGAATATATAGGATGTTTCGGACTTACAGAGCCCGGAGCAGGTTCAGATGCATCAGCAACAGCTACAGTTGCAAAATTTGATGGAGAAAACTATATACTTGATGGTAGAAAGTGCTTTATAACAAATGCACCTTTCGCTGATTTTGCAATAATTTCAGCATCTACAGATAGATCAAAAGGTACAAAAGGAATATCTACATTTATAGTTGAATCAAAATGGAAGGGATTTTCTACAGGAGCTCATGAAAATAAAATGGGTATAAGAGGAACTCAAACATCAGATATTATTCTTGATTCAGTTGTTGTACCTAAAGAAAATTTACTTGGTAGAGAAGGAAAAGGCTTTAACATAATGCTTAACACACTTGACTATGGAAGAATAGGTGTAGCAGCTCAAGCATTAGGAATCGCACAAGGAGCTCTTGACGAAGCAATAAAATATACAAAAGAAAGAGTTCAATTTGGAAGAAGTCTTTCAAAATTCCAAAATACACAATTTAAGATAGCTGAAATGGCAACAAAAGTTCAAGCAGCAAGACTATTAGTATATGATGCAGCTCAAGTTAAAGATTCAGGAAAAACTCCAGGTCTACAATCTGCAATGGCAAAATATTATGCAGCTGAAATAGCAAACGAAGTTGCATATTGGGCTTTACAACTTCATGGTGGATATGGATATATGAAAGAATATCCTATAGAAAGAATTTATAGAGATGCAAGAATCACATCTATTTATGAAGGAACAAGCCAAGTTCAACAAATGGTAATAGCAGCACATTTATTAAAGTAAAAAATATAATCAGACAATATCTCGGCTGATTATAGCGAGATATTGTCTGATCAAAATTACTGACATTCAGTAAAAAAATAATAAAGTTGTTTCTAAATTTTAAAAGTTTAAATAAGCTTTTAAGAGTAATTTAGATAAAAAAAGATATTTTATAAATTGAAAAGGAGGTTTTTATGCAAAATAAAAATTTTAGCGAAGTATCTTGGAAAACTATATTTGGAGTAGTAGCAGTTTGGTTTGGAGCTCACGTTGGTGGTGGATTCGCAACAGGAAATCAAACAAGAACATTTTTTGTTCAATATGGCTTTACATCTATTTTCATGCCATTTTTAATAGTGGCTTTAATAGGATGGGTTTTTTATGAAGGACTTTTATTTGCGAAGAACACAAACTCATACAATTACCATAATTGGATAGCAAACCTATATGGTCCTTTGGGAGGTTTCGGAGGATATTTATTTGATATAGCATACTTACTTTTAACTATAGTTGCAGTAGGTGCATCAATAGCCGGCGGAGCATCACTTTTTGAAAACTTATTTGAACTAAAGTACATAATAGGAGTTCTTATAACTGGGGGAATATTTTTCATATTAACTATTTTTGGAGCAGACTTAGTTAGAAAATCTTCAGCAATAATAACAATATTATTACTTGTATTTTTAACAATGATAACTTTTGTAGGAATTTCAAAGGGATCAAGTGATCTTTCAACAATAATTTCTACAAAACAAACAACAGCTCCAATGTCAACTATTTTATATAATTCATTAAAATATGCAGGATTCCAATCTCTTGTAATAGCAATAATGCTTGGAGCAGGACAACCTTTATCTACAGATAAATCTGTAAAAAGATTTGCTGTACTTGGAATAATAATTAACGGTATAATGATAACTTTGTCTTGCTTAATGATGCTTGCTTGGCTTCCTTTAATAGATGGAGAAACTCTTCCAATTTTAACAATAATAAAAGAATTTGATTCTGAAATTTTGGTTTGGGTATATTCTATAACATTATTTTTAGCCTTTGTATCAACAGGAGTTGGATGTATTTTTGGAATAGTTGCAAGATATGAAAATTCTTTCCAAACATTCCATATCACAAAAAGAAGAATGCTAATTTCTTTACTTGGAATGATAATTTCAATGCTTATTTCCCTATTAGGACTTAATACATTAGTTATTAAGGGCTATGGTTATTTAGGAATTTTATCAATATTCTTCTTAATAATTCCAACAATTGTAATTGGAAGAATTAAAAATTCTAAATTTAAAAGAGGAATAAATAGCACTTCAGAAGTGGAAAAATAAAAGACGCTAAATAAATATAAAGCGAAAATGCAAAAGTATTTCATTTAATTTAAAAGTAATTAAAGAATAATCCTTAAAATTTTTATATACTAAAAAAATCCCTGGAAAATAAAATCTGGGGATTTTTTTAATGTATAAAATATTAAATTTTATTTAAAGGTAAGCTTATTTTAAATTTTGTTCCAATACTACTGTCAATAACTTTAATATCTCCTCCATGCAGTTTTAAAGTTTCATAAACAAGGGCAAGACCCAGTCCAGTTCCCTTAATTTTATCCTTAGATTTGTCTGAACGGTAAAAAGGATTAAAAATATTTTCTCTTTCTTGAAAATCTATGCCAATACCGCTATCTTCAATAAATATTTCAGCAAAATTATTGTCTTTCATAGAACTTATATTTATAAAACCATTTTCCTTATTATACTTTATGGCATTTTCAATTAAATTAAAAAATACCCTATAAAGTAAAATATCGCTACCTAAAATATTTATCTCTTCACACTTATTTCTAATACTTATATTTTTCTCATCAGCAAGGTAAGAAAGATCCTGAATGACTTCATCAATAAGGGGCAAAAGTTCAATTTTTTCATTTCTTGGAATTGAATTAAGCTCACTCATATCTAAAAGACTTGTAAGAAGTTTTGAAAGCCTATCCGTTTCATTTTTAATTTTTAAAATAAGGTCTTCCCTTTCCGCATCAGTCATAGGAAGATCTTTATAAAGATCAAGTTGAGATGCAATTACAGCAAGGGGAGTCCTAAGTTCATGGGCAGCCCTTCCGGTAAGCTGTCTTTGATTTTCAAAAGAAGCTGAAAGTCTATAAAGCATTTGATTAAAAGATTTACTTAAAACTCT
This sequence comes from uncultured Peptoniphilus sp., assembly GCA_946999425.1. Taxonomy (GTDB): domain Bacteria; phylum Bacillota; class Clostridia; order Tissierellales; family Peptoniphilaceae; genus Peptoniphilus_B. The sequence continues at coordinate 6,364 of CAMQDG010000005.1, read as the reverse complement.
AAATTCTTTAGCAACATCTTCATTAACCCTGTGCTCAGTAATATTTTTCATTTGAATTTGCTCAATCTGTTCTGAAAAATCCTTAAGAGGTTTTAAAGATTGTCCACTAACAAAATAAGCAACAATACTACCTAAAAAAGTTACACTTAAAGTTATAATCCAAGCCCTCTTGTTAAAATTCACCTTTGTATCCGTAACCTCATCGGAAAATTTATCTAAAAAATCATTCATCCTATCTTGAGGGATGTTAATATAAATTTCATTTCCACTTTCAAAATTATTGACATAGCCACCTAAAGAATCAATATAAAAAGAAGCAGTCCTATTCATTAAAAGATTCATGGTTATACAGGTTATGGCAATTAAAAGACCAGTCATTATGGCTATTCTCAGTTGCAAAGATATTTTTTTCATTTTTCTGCACCTAACAAATAACCTATGCCTATTCTGTTTTCTATAGGATCATAACCCATTTGGCTTTTTAATTTTTTTCTTAAAGCCGAGATATGCACTCTTATGGAATTACTCATAAGGTCCACACTGGAATCCCAAACGTGTTCTATAAGCTCCTCTTGACTCACAGGACGGCCTAAATTCAACAAGAGATATTCCAGTATGCCTGTTTCTTTTCTTGTTAAATTTAAGGGCTTTTCATCAACTTTGGCAATTCTTTTTTTTGTGTCAAAGGATATATTTTTAAAATTTAGTTCCGTATTATTTTGAATAAAATTTCTTCTTGTTAAACTTCTTATTCTTGCCTTAAGTTCATCTAAATGGAAGGGCTTTTGCAAAAAATCATTAGCGCCAGCATCGAGACCTTCAACCTTATCTTGAATTTGACTTCTGGCAGATAAAATTAAAACCTTGGTTTCTTTGTCAAAAGTTCTCAAATTTTTAAGAATTTCCATTCCATCAACTTCAGGTAAATTTAAATCAAGGACTATAAGATCATAATTTTCAACCTCAACCATTTCCATGGCATCATTTCCCCTTGAACAAGTATCAACTTCATAGCCTGAAGCCTTTAAACTTTTTTCAATTGTTTCTAAAAGTATTTTTTCATCTTCTACAATTAAAAGTCGCATATTATCACCTTTTCTATAAATAATTATAGCAAAAGAATATAAAGTTTATGTTAAGTTTTATTTCTTAACAATAAATTTATATTAAATGGTGTATCATAAGAATATAAAATGTGAGAGGGTGGTAGAAATAAAATTTAAGAAAAACAAAATTTTACAAATTTCTCTTCTTGTTCTTGCCCTTGTCTTTATAGGCTATGGGGCAAAAAGAGGAGAAATGGCAACAGTTCTTGCAAAAGCAATTAAACTTTGTCTGGAGTGTGTTGGAATTGGATAAGATAAATTCAAAAATTTTAGCAAAATTCCGCTACTTAATTCAAATATTTGCAAGCTTACTTACAAATATCCATTTGCCAAATTTTTTAAAAGGACAAATTTATAGGGGTGGGGGCAAAAATTTTTGTGTTCCCGGACTAAATTGTTATTCTTGTCCAGGAGCAGCGGGAGCTTGTCCCATAGGAGCCTTTCAAGCTGTAGTAGGCTCATCAAAATTTAAGTTTACCTATTATATAAGCGGATTTATAATCCTTATGGGAGTTTTACTTGGAAGATTTATATGCGGATTTTTATGTCCCTTCGGATGGTTTCAAGAAATATTACACAAAATACCCACAAAAAAATTCTCAACTAAAAAATTTAAAATTTTAACTTACTTAAAATATTTAATTTTATTAGTTGCAGTTATAATACTTCCTGTGGTTTTAACAAATAAATTAGGTATGGGTAATCCATATTTTTGTAAATATATTTGCCCAGCAGGGGTATTAGAAGGAGCAATTCCCTTATCTCTTGTAGACAAAAGTATAAGAAGTGCCTTGGGAAATTTATTCACTCTAAAATTTACAATTTTAATAATAACAATTGTATTGAGTATTATATTTTTCAGACCTTTTTGCAAATGGATATGTCCCTTAGGAGCCTTTTATGCACTTTTTAATCACATATCTCTATTTAAAATAAATTTAGATCAAAATAAGTGTATAAGTTGTAACAGATGTGTAAAAGCCTGCAAGATGGATGTAAATGTGAGAAAAGACCAAAATCACAATGAATGTATAAGGTGCGGAATGTGTATAAGTGCCTGCCCGACTAAAGCCTTAAAATATAATTATGGCTTTGATAAAGAAATAGAAAATAAAAAAATATTGGAGGAAACAAAATGAAATTAAAAAAATTAGGAGTATTTGCCCTTGCGGCAACAATGGTATTTTCTTTAAGTGCTTGTTCAAAAAAAGAAGGAAATGCAAATCAAAAAGAAACACAAAAAGTTGAACAAAATGAAGATGTGGAAGGGAAACTTAGCGAACTTACAAAAAAAGAAAATGAAATCTTTGAAAAACATAAAGGTCTATGGGAAAAAGCCTTTAGTAAGGCAGACAAAGCTGACGCCGAAGCAAGTAAAGAAATGGCTTACGAGGACTTTTTGGCATCTTTAGTAGAAAAAATTAAAGGGGACTTAAAAGAAGAAGAAGTAAAAAGCCTTGAAGAAGACGTAGAAGCAATAAAAGCAATTGAAAAAGAAATGGCACCCTTAAAAGAAAAAATGGCAAAAAATGTCCAAGAAAAAACAAAAGAAAATATGGAAAATAAATTTCCTGAATTTAAAGCAAAAGACTTAGAAGGAAATGAGATAACAAGTGACACCTTTAAAGACCATGCAGTAACTTTAGTAAACTTTTGGTTTAACGGTTGTGCCCCCTGTGTAGGAGAACTTCCTGATCTTCAAAAATTAAATGACGCAATAAAAGAAAAGGGAGGACAAGTAATAGGAATAAACACTGAATGTATGGATAACAACGAAGATTCAGTAAAAGAAGCAAAAAATATAGTAAAAGAACAAGGAGCAACTTATCCTAACCTTATTTTAGATTCAGAAAGCCCGGCTGGAAAATTTGCCCTAAAAATTATGGCATTTCCAACTTCAATTTTAGTAGACAGAAATGGAAACATAGTAGGAGATCCAATAGTTGCAGGGGTTGACAGGAAAGAAGTCTTAGAAGAAGTTCAAAAGAGAATAGACCAAATAATAGCTAATGACAAAAAATAAAATAGAGTCTTCTTAAATTAAATAAATAAAGAAAGCGGGTATTTTGCCCGTTTTTTTTATTTTGTAAAATAAAAATCAAAAAAAAATAAAAATTATCTTTAAAAAAGCAGTAGATTAGGTATACACTAAAAAGCGAGAAAAAAATCTTATTTTATAAAAGATAAGACCAAGGAGGAAAAATGGAAAAAAACAAAAGGAAAGAAATGGAAGAAAAAAGGGAAAAAGGCAATTTAGGAAAACTATTTTTACTTATAGTAGCAATACTTTGGGGAAGCTCCCTTACATTTGTAAAAGTTGCATCAGCAACCTTTAAGCCTAACATGATACTTGCCATAAGATTTACAATTTCAGTAATAATACTTGGGATTATATTTTGGAAAAAAATAAAAAAAATGACAAAAGACGACCTTAAAAGCGGACTTATAATAGGAGTTTTTTTATTTTTAGCATACTCAGTTCAAACCATAGGAGTTGGCTACACTGATCCTGGAAGAAGTGCATTTTTATCAGCATCTTATTGTGTAATAGTTCCATTTATTTCCTGGTTTGCCATAAAAAAAAGACCAGATAAATTTAATTTAATAGCGGCAGCTTTTTGTATAATAGGAATATATTTCGTATCCATGGCGGGAGGAAATGGAGGATCAGTTTTAGAAAGAGGAAAAGAAGCAATCTTAGGCGATGTATTTGCTCTTTTAAGTGGATTTTTATTTGCCTCCCATATAGTTGCAGTTGCAAAATTTTCAAAGGGAAAAGACCCGATTTTAATGACAATTTTACAATTTTTTATGGCAGCAGTTTTATCTTGCCTTGTAACCTTAATCTTTGAAGACAACTCAGGCCTAATCATAACAAAAGAAGCCATCTTGGAAGTTTCCTATTTGGCAGTAATGTGTACAACAGTCGCTCTTTTACTTCAAAACATAGGTCAAAAATATGCAAGTGCATCTTCTTCAGCCATAATACTTGCTCTGGAATCAGTATTTGGAATATTAATTCCTGTACTTATGGGAATAGAAGCCTTAACAAAACATACAATAATAGGCTTTGTAATGATATTTCTTGCAATAATAATCTCAGAAACAAAATTAAGTTTTTTAGGTCTTGGACAAAAAAAATAAAAAATTTATATAAAAAACCGATGGAAAATTGATTTTTAAATCTAAACTTCCATCGGTTTTATTTTTAAGTATAAATTTTATTTTGTGAAAATTTCAATTATTTTTGAAACTCTAATAGGACTTGTAAATACAAAATCCCCTTCTTTAAATTTATCTAAGACTCCCATTTTTTCACATTCATTTAAAAAGGCATTTTTATCTTTAATAACTCCAGATTTTAAAAGCTCTTCTGCAACATCTGCAGCTCCCATGGCCTGGGTAACTTTTATTTCATATTTTTTAGAAGTGGAGTTAGATAAAAGAACCAAAATATCTCTGGCCTTTAAATCTTTTTTCATTCTATAAGCTCCAGGTTGAAACTTATTTTCTATTGCCATGTCATAGCACATTTTCTTAAAAGTCGGAATATCTTTTATAAGCCCCATATCCTTTAGTATCTTTCCTAAGGTGTCAAGATTACAGGATTCAGGAATATTTACAGTTACATAATTTAATTCATCCTCATTTTCTATAAAGGGAATTTCTTTAGGTTCTTCCTCCTTATTTACAAGAGAGTGAAATTTTTCTTTTAAAATTTTTGCTTCTTCTAATAGGGTAAGTTCCACATTATTATTAACAAGGGCAACACGATTCATATGGTCGTTTCTCCACTTTGCAATAAAAAGAAGAAATAAAATTACAAGAGCTACCAGTAAAAAACCCAGTAATTTAAAAAACAATTCTTTTAATTTTATAAAAAAATCCAATTTATCACCTCAATTACTCTATAAGTATAACAGAAAATGGGTATTAATTAAACTGATGAAAGAAATTATTATTTATAAAAACGATTCAAATCAGAGAATTGACAGATTCTTAAACAAATTTATGCCAGAAGCTTCTAAAACTTTAATATATAAATCTTTGAGAAAGAAAAATATTACCTTAAATGGCAAAAAAGTAAGTCCAGAAGTTTTTCTTAAGGAAGGAGATAAAATTCAAATTTATTTTTCAGATCAAACTATAGAAAAGTTTAGAAAAGAAGAAAAGAGGACTTTTTCTTCCAAGCCTAAAATTATTTATGAAGATGAAAATATTGCTCTTATTAATAAAAATAAGGGACTTTTAAGTCATAATGACCAAAAGGTCTTTCAAAAAAATGCTCTTGATATGTTTGTGGATTACTTAATTTTTAAGGAAGAATATAATCCTCGTCTGGAAAAATCTTTCAGACCTGCAATTTGCAACAGACTTGACAGAAACACATCGGGAATTTTAATCGGAGCTAAAAATGCTGAGGCTTTAAGGGAGATAAATTTTGCCATAAAAAATAGACATGTGGACAAATTTTATTTAACCCTTGTAAAGGGCAAAACTCCAGACTTTTTTGAGAATAGGTCCTATATGGTAAAGGATGAGAAAAAAAATTTAGTTTCAATTTTTAATGAGGAAAAGGAAAATGGAAAATTAATTGAAACTCATTTTAAGACTCTTTCTTATGCCAATGGATATAGTCTTTTGGAAGTTAAACTAATTACAGGAAGGACTCATCAAATTCGAGCAAGTTTAAATCATCTTGGCTATAAAATAGTGGGAGATCCAAAATATGGATTTGCAGATTTAAATTTAAGAAGCCAATTTTTACACAACTATAAATTAGTTTTTCACAACTTAAAAAGCCTTGATTATTTAAACGAAAGAGAATTTATTTGTCCTCTTGAAGACATATATGAAAAAGTTTTACAGAAAGTTGGTGTTGACTATTAAAGAAAAATTTAATGTAAGGGGAATGACATGTTCCGCTTGTCAACAAAGCGTTGAAAAGGCAGTTAAAAATTTAAAAGGCGTTAATGAGGTTTCAGTAAATCTTTTAAATAACTCTATGCTTGTGGATAGGGACGACTCCATTAGCTCTAAGGAAATAGAAGAAGCCGTAAAAAATGCAGGATATGAAGCAAGCCTAAAGGATGAAAAAAAAGAGGGAGAAATTACAAAAGAAGATCCCTTTGAAGAAGATTATAAAAATATGAAAAAAAGACTTTTTTGGTCTTTTTTATTTATGATTCCTCTTTTTTATATTGCCATGGGATCAATGATGGGTTTTCCTCAACCGAAATTTTTTGTGGGAAAAGAGG
>CAMQDG010000004.1 GCA_946999425.1 uncultured Peptoniphilus sp. | reverse complement strand
TTATTCCGGGCCTTTTAATTTTTTTACATACTCCTCTTGCAGCTTTTTCTATGCCTTTTATTGTTTTAGATGATCATTCTATGGGCCGTAAAATTCCTAAGTTTATTACTTATGGTTTTTATCCTTTTCACATTATTTTAGGTCTTATTTTGCGTGATTTTATTTTTTAATTTTAATAATCACAGGTTGTAAATTTAAATGTTATAAAAATAAAAAATACCAGAGAAAATATAAATTCTCTCTGGTATTTGATTTAACTTTATGGTGTAACCAAAATGTCTATTTTTTTGATTATTTTCTTGTGATTATTTCTTTTCGCTGAAATTATAAATTATTTGCGCTAATTCAGCTCTTTTGAAATTACCCTTTGAATTGAATGTGTTCTCATTAGTTCCATGTATAATGCCTAAATTTACAAGGTCTGTTACTGCATCTCTTGCCCATTCTGGAATAGCCTTAGCGTCTTTAAATTTTATAGTTTCCTTTTTAGTAGGTTTATCTAATTTTAATATTTTTGCCATTCTGTGGATAATTGTTGCCATTTCAGCCCTGCTTATTGTGGAATCTGGATCAAATTTTCCATTTCCTCTTCCTAGGATAATTTTATTTTCTTTTGCCCATGACATAAATGAAGAGTAATACTTATCGGAACTTACATCTCCAAAGCCAGCTTTATTTGCTTTATTACTTATTCCTGCGTATCTTGCAAGAACTGTTATAAATTCTGCTCTTGTTGCTGGTTTTTCTGGATTGAAGTTTGAATCATCTGCTATGTCTTTAAAGTATCCTTTTTCTATACATAGGTCTATTGCTTTTTTTGCCCAATGATTTTCGTAGTCTTTTTGTATTTTTTGTGTTTCTTCTTTCTTTTCTATTTCTTTTGGTTTTTCATTTTGTGAGCTCAATCCTATGCTAAAATGTCCTTGATATCTGTCATGTCTTTCTTCAACTTTAGGAGTCGGAGTTATTTCAGGATTTTCTTTTCCCGGATTTTCTTTTCCTGGGACTTCATGTTTTTCATACTTAGAAAGGGCATTTTGAATTGCCTTGTGGATTATGCGTGAGCTTACTGTAGCTCCAGAAATAGAGTCTATTCCCAATTTTTTGCCTAATTGATGTCCTAATACTTCATCTACGCTCTTGCCTATATAAGATCTCATAATTGGTAGGGCTTGTTTAAAATATCCTCCATTGTGTTCTTCATCTTCATTTGGATCGTCATGAACAGTTTTATTATCTATTACATGAATTATCTTTCCTTCCTTTACCCAAACTTTTACCTTTATAGTGTAAGGTTCTATATAGTGAGTTCTTTTTACGTCAGCTTCTCCTTCAAGTTCTATGGCTCCCTCTAAAGGATTTTCAACGCCTGTTAGGCTCTTTAATGCTAAGTCTAAATCGCTTATTAGTTGTTCAACTGCTTGGTCAGAAATATTTATAACCATTAATTTTTCTTTTGCTCTTTTGTAAGATATTTCAACTTGTTGCCATTTTTCTTTGTCAAATTTTTGTGAATTGGCATCTAAAAGTTCCTTTTCAAACATTAAAGTATTTATTTCTGATCTCTTATTTGCAAATTTCATTTCTTTTGTCGCACCAACCACACTTGCTTTTGATGCTTTAGAGTCTTGATTTATACTTTTTGCTTCCTTTAATGCATCTTCAAAATATGCCTTAAATTCTTTTGTCAGCTTATTCTTGTCTACTTTTTCTGCCAAATCAATTTGATTTTTAAGCTCAGCCTTGTCAGTGTCTGTTGCTAAAACTTTAGGATTTACTATAAATGTCTTTCCTTCGTCATCATGAATGTTATTGTTGTCAATGTTTATGACAACAGCTTTTGGATTTGCTTCGCTTGGATTGTTAGCAAATGCTTGGAAGCCTAAAACTTTAAGCGTAGAAGGCATATTAAGCTCTGTAAATTTGTTGTTTCCAAAAGCTTGATTTCCAATTACTTCAAGTCCTTCAGGCAATTTAATATCTTTCAAATTATTATCTGCAAATCCAAGATATTTTATTTCCTTTAATTTAGATCCTTCTTTAAATTTAACTTCATTCAAATTACTTTTTCTAAACGCTGCGTCCATTATAGTATTTACGCTTGCTGGAAGTTCTATGGAGCCTAGGTCAGTTTCATAGAAGCAGGCCTGATCAATGTATTCTAGCTTATCGTTAAATTCCACTTTCAAGTCAAAATTGCTCATGAAAACGCCCATTCCCAATGTCTTTAAATCTCTCGGAAGCTTCACCTTGCTTATTTCGTTAAATTGTAAAGCATAGTCCTCAATTTCGACAACAGTATCTGGAATTTGTACAGATTTTATATCAAAACCTTGGTTTAGATTTCTGAAGGCATCTATTCCTATTACTTTTAAATCTTGTCCATCAGGTGTTTTTTCAGGTATAACTAGATTTTTATTTTTTCTAATTTTTAATAGACCTTGATCTGAAAAACCTTCAAGTTTGTCTTTCTTATAAGTAAAGTCTTCTTGAGTCCATTTAGTGTAATCAATAGCTGGTCCTTGTCCTGGATTTTTAGGATCTACTATATAATTTTCTTTATCTTTTAAATTGTTAGGATTCTTGCCAGATTTTGTCCTTATAACTAATTTTCCTTTATAGGCATCAGAACCTGTATTCGTTTCAAAGGCTTGACTGCCTATTGTTTTTAAGCTATCAGGTACTATAATTTCTTCAAGATTATTTTCAGCAAAAGCTAAATCTGATATAGCTTCTATATCTCCTTTAAATTCAACCTTATTGAGTTTGTTGCCCCTCATAAGGACTGCTGGTATCTCAGTTATTCCCTTAGGCACAATCAAGCTTGTAATTTCATTTCTAAAAAATATAGATTCACCAAGACCCAATAAACTATCAGGTAGCTTTATCTCTCCACTTATATTATTAAAAGCAAAGGCCATTTGGCCGATATATTTGTAGCCTTCAGGTATTGATAGATCACCAGTGATTCCCTTTTTGCCATATTCACCCATGAAAGCTCCATCAGTTATAGCTTCAACTTTTTTGCCCTTGGTATCCTTACTTGGAAGTACAAGTTTTTTTAGAGTCTTAGATTTCTTTAATCCCGCTTCAGAAAATCCCGCAACTGCATTTAAGTTTACTGTGGTCTCTACATTGTTTTCTTCATATTTAATGGGCATTTCTTTATATTTGAAATCTTCGGCTGTCCATTCTGATTCGTGCTTATCTGGTTTTGAAGGTTCAGAGCTTGTATTCCTTACAATAACTTCCCAGAAACTCCCAATCTCTCCAATTGTTTCTTTGATTTTATCAGAGGAAACATAGCATTTTACTGTTATTTGTTCATAATTTAAAAACGCAAACTCGCCTATATAAAGCATAGAATCTGGTAGTTCAATCTCTGTTAAGCCAGAGCTTGAAAATGCATAATCTCCTATAGTTTCATAGCCCTTTGGTATTACAATTTTCTTTATTTGAGGATTTATATCACTAAAAGCATTGTCAGCTACTCCTGTAACTTTCTTTCCCTTAGTGTCTACTTCCGGCAATTTTAAAGTAACATCTTCTCCCAGTTTCTTGTATTTCTTTGAGCCTTCTCTGGAAAAATCTGAAACCTTATCTTTTTCATAAGAAAAATCACTGGCTACAAACTCAACTGTTTGCTTCTCAGCTTGCTTAGGATCTACTATATAGTTGTTTCCAGCTTTTATATTGTTTGGATTATTCTTTTGAGGTGTCCAAAGGATTACCTTATTTTCGCCTTTTTTAAGTGGATTTTCCTTGCCAATGTTTCCATCGAAAACATCTCTTTCTATACAGCCCTTCTTTAAGCTTAAAGGTATATTTACTTCCTTTATTTTGTTGTTTTTAAATGCCTCTGCCCAAATACGATCTGTTTTATTTCCTATTGTAAGGCTTGCTATTTGGTTGTCCATAAAAGAGCTTGGTCCTATGGATGTACAAGAATTAGGAAGTACAAGACTTGTCAGTTTATTTCCCTTAAAGGCTGCTTTAGATGGATATTTGAATGTTTCTGGCAATGTTAAATTTGTCAGTTCATTATTTTCAAAGGCACTATCTTGAACATAAAGAAGTCCATCGTGTAATTTAAGATTTTTTATGCCACAATTTTTAAAGGCTCCGCTTTGAATATGGGTGTAATTTCCAGGTATATCTACACTTTCAATCTTTTTGTCCTTGAAGGCGTTTTCTTCTACCCATACTGGCTTATATCCATTTTGATCTTTCTCAGGTAAAACAAGGTTTTTGTTGCTTTCAAGTTTTTTTATCCCTTTTTCAGATAGACCTTTCAAACAATAATATGCTTCAGCATCCATATTGTCTGGGTCTGAATCATAAGTATAGTAGGTAAAATCCTCTGCACACCATTTATCAAGTGAATATTTATCCTTTAATTTTATCTCAATAGTCACATCTGCCGAGGGCATAATAAAGCTATTATCTTTGACCTGCAAGTTGTAATATTGTCCTTTTTTTACACTTACTTTCAATATTTCTTTTGTATCGTCAGTAATCTTATAGGACAGACTTACTTTTTCTCCTGCTTTTGCTTCATTAGCTGGGCTTGTAGATAGTGTGACTCCTTTGTCTAAATTGAAATTTATTTTGTATTTATCTACATTTTTCTTTACATCTCTCAAATAGATAAATTTAACTAGTCCACCGCCCTCTTGGTTATCAAAAGCCATGCTGTGTATGCTAACTTTACCCTTTGTGTTATCTATTTCAACATTTTTAAGTCTATTATAAGCAAAAGAATTTAAGCCTATTTTCTCTACTGAGTTTGGAATCCTAAGGCTTTCCAGCTTGTTGTAACAGAAAGCATTTTGTTCAATTACTTTAAGACTATCTGGAAAATCAATTTTAGATATTGAGTTTCCTGAGAAGGCACCATCTTCTATCTTTTCTAAATGTGATGGCAAAATGACTTCTGTAAAGGCAAGTGAAGGATCATCTATTGACCTATTAATAAATGCTGACTTATATATGCTTTTTACCTTTTTACCATCTATAACTGATGGAATATTTAGAATATGGTTAGTCTTTCTCTTTTCTTGGCCTTTGCTACTAAGCCCAGTTATTACAAGACCTTCTTCTTCCCTGGCTCTTTCTCTTACAGTAAAATCTTCTTCTGTATATTCATTAGATGCCTTAGCTGTTATAGTGAAATCTTCTTTTTTACAATTTTGAAATTCTATTTTGTCTATTTTCGAAATATGTAAATTTGTGCTTTTATCAAAGGCATCTTTAAAAATTTTTGTTACTGAATCTGGCACTACTACATCAGAAATATTATTTTCTGCAAAAGAAAAAGAAGAAATCTCCGTCAAAGAATTCGGCAAGGTCAAGTGCTTAATTTGATTTTTCTTAAATGCACTATATCCTATTTTTTTAATAGTATTAGGCAAATTTAGCTCTTCTATATTATTTCCATAAAAAGCTTGACCGCCTATTTCTGTTATTTGATCAGAAAAAATTACAGACTTTATTCCCAAATTTGTAAATCCAGATTGACTAATCCCATAAATAGGATTGCCATGGCCCGTCTTTAAGCTTGGAAAATATAAGACTCCATTGTTTGCCTTTAGTTTATCCTTTCCTCTTTCAGTTAGTCTTGAAAAGGATACTCCTTGGAAAAAGAAATCCTCCTCATTCCACTCTTTTGTACTAATACTTTCTCTTTTAGAGCCTACTTTTGTAGAATCTTCTTCTGCATATATTATCTGTCCTGGAAGACAAGAAAATAATACTACAAAAGCCAAAAGTAAACTCAGCAACTTTCTTACTTTTTTCATAAAATCCCCCTTTTTTTATTGATAATAATTATCTTTAGCTATATTACATCATGTTCTTTTTCTTTGTCAATAAATTAGTTGCATCCAATTAAAAAAAATATTAATTTGTTTTTTAATTATCTAATTTTTATTTTAAGACTCTATAAAATTAAAATAATGATTAATAAAGAAAAATCAGAAATTGAAGAAAAATGAAAAAACTGAAAGATATAAAGACATGTTTTAAGAAATAATTTGCGGCTATTAAAAGGAAAATTTCATACTTTTTTATAGAAAATTATTATCCTGCTTTCTTTTTTTAATGTTAGAAATATTTATGGTCTAAAAAATATTTTTATATTAAGAATTTTTTAGAGACTCATTTTTTAAGTAGATATTCTATGGCATAAAAAAAGTATCTCGACATTTTCGAGATACTATTTAAAAATATTTTTAAATTTTATTTATACTAATTGTAGTATTGCAACTTCCGCTGCATCTCCACGACGTGGACCTTTTTTTAATATTCTTGTATAGCCACCGTTTCTTTCTTGATATTTGGGTGCTATTTCTGTGAATAATTTTGTCACTACATCTTCATCATATATATATGCAAGGGCTTGTCTTCTTGCGTGAAGATCGCCTCTTTTTCCAAGGCTTATCATTTTTTCTGCCATTCTTCTTGTTTCTTTTGCTCTTGTTAATGTTGTTTCTATTTGTCCTTCTCTTAAAAAGCTTGTTACAAGATTACGAAGCATGGCAAGTCTGTGGTCTGTTGGTCTTCCCAATTTTCTGAGTTTTGCCATCTTTACCTCCTTACTCTTCTTCTTCTCTTAGACCTAGTCCAAGTTCTGCTAATTTATTTCTCACTTCGTCAAGTGATTTTTTCCCTAAGTTTCTAACTTTCATCATGTCTTCTTCAGATTTATTTGTAAGTTCTTCTACTGTGTTTATGCTTGCTCTCTTCAAGCAGTTGAAGCTCCTTACTGAAAGATCAAGTTCTTCTACTGTCATTTCAAGAACTTTTCCTTTTTGATCTTCTTCTTTTTCTACCATGATGTTTACTTCGCTTACATGGTCTGTTAGGCCTATAAATAGTTTTAAGTGTTCTGTTAGAATTTTTGCTGCAAGGGATGTTGCTTCATCGGCTTTCATTGAACCGTCTGTTGTTACTTCTAATATTAGTTTGTCGTAATCTGTTCTGTTTCCAACTCTTGTGTTTTCTACTTTCCAGTTTACTTTTTTTATTGGCGTGTAGTTTGAATCTATAGGTATTACTCCTATGGTATTCACTTCTTCTTGTTTGAGTTCAGAAGGCTCGTATCCACGTCCTCTTTCCACTGTCATCTCGATATAGACATCAGCATCTTCGTTTAATGTTGCTATATGTTGATCAGGGTTTATTATTTGAAGTTCTGGCGGACATTGTATGTCTTTTGCCGATAGTTCTCCTGGTCCTTTTTTTTCTATAACAACATTTACAGGTTCATCTTCTGTTAGTTTTAATACCACACTTTTTATGTTCAGGATTATTTCCGGAACGTCTTCTAAAACTCCAGGAATTGTTGCAAATTCATGCTCTACTCCCCTTATATTTATAAAGGTTACTGCTGAACCCGGTAGTGATGATAATAAAACTCTACGCAGTGAGTTTCCTACTGTAATGCCGTATCCACTTTCAAGGGGTTCCACTACAAATTTTCCAAATTTGCCATCTTCGCTTAATTCTTCAACTTTTATGCTAGGCTTTTCTATTTCTATCATGGGTTCCCTCCTCTTGGGTATTAAACTCTTCTACGTTTAGGTGGTCTGCATCCGTTGTGTGGAATAGGTGTTACATCTTTTATCATTGTAACTTCCAAGCCTGATGCTTGAAGTGATCTTATAGCTGCTTCTCTTCCTGAACCAGGTCCTTTTACATAAACTTCTACAGTTTTCAGTCCATGTTCTTTTGCTTTTGCCGCTGCTGATTCTGCTGCTTCTTGTGCTGCAAACGGTGTTGACTTTCTTGATCCTCTAAATCCAAGTTGTCCTGCGCTTGCCCAGGAGATTACATTTCCGCTCATATCTGTTAGAGTAACCATTGTGTTGTTAAAAGTTGATGCTATATGAGCTTGACCTTTTTCTATATTTTTACGCTCACGTCTTCTAACTCTTGTTACTTTTTGTTTTTTAGCCATGTCTACCTCCTTTATTTATTCTTTGAAACTAATTTTTTAGGACCTTTTCTGGTTCTTGCATTAGTTTTTGTTTTTTGTCCACGTACAGGTAATCCTTTTTTATGACGTACTCCTCTATAGCAGTTAATTTCTTTAAGTCTTTTTATATTTAATGCTATATCTCTACGTAAGTCTCCTTCTACGTGATATTTATCTATTTCATCTCTTATGCGAGCTAATTCACCTTCTGTGAGGTCTTTTACTCTTGTGTCTAAATCTACTTCCGCATTTTTTAGTATTTCTCTTGATCTGTTTTTACCAATGCCGAAGATATATGTTAATCCGATTTCAACACGTTTTTCTCTAGGTAAGTCTATACCAGCAATTCTTGCCATTTCATACCTCCATTAGCCTTGTCTTTGTTTGTGCTTCGGGTTTTCGCAAATAACCATTACTCTACCTTTGCGCTTAATGATTTTGCATTTTTCGCACATCTTTTTTACAGATGGTCTTACTTTCATCTTATCCCTCCTAAGTCACAATAGGGTTTATTTATTTCTCCAAGTTATTCTGCCGCGAGTTAAGTCATAGGGTGACAGCTCTACTGTTACCTTATCTCCCGGCAAAATCCTTATATAGTTCATTCTTAACTTTCCTGAGATGTGTGCAAGTATTACATGCCCATTCTCAAGTTCTACTTTAAAATTTGTGTTGGGTAAAGCGTCTATAACTTTACCTTCTACTTCTATTACATCTTCTTTTGCCACAGTCAGGCCTCCTTATTTATAATCTTTAGTGATTTTCTTATATAGCTGTCATTTAAATTTTCAACATGTAAATCTATTACTGCACTATATGGTTTTAAATGCATTGCTTTTTTTAGTTTTGGTTTTTCTAATTTTCTTAGTTTACCGTCTACTATTTTTACATATTTTTCGTCAACTATTTCGACTATCGTAAAGATTTTTCCCTCATCTCTTCCTGCTAATGACTTTACCACTTGACCTGTTTTTAGTCTAAGCGTCTTTTGCATCTAAACTCTTCTCTATCCTTTTAAAGGTTTCTTTCATGTCTCCTTTGCCATCTACATCAAGGAGTAAATTTTGTGCCTTATAGTAGTCTATTAGAGGTGATGTTTGATCAAAGTAAACTTGTATTCTGGTCTTTACTGTGTCCTCTGTGTCGTCGTCTCTTTGGAAAAGTGGTCCTCCACATTTATCACATTTTCCTTCTTCTTTTGAGGGCTTATTTTTTATGTGATAGGTTGCTCCACAACTTTTACATACTCTTCTTCCAACTGCTCTTTCTACTAAAATTCCTGTGTCTACATTGATGTTTATTACTGAATCCAATTTTTTATTTTGTGAATCAAGAAATGCATCAAGAGCCACTGCTTGAGCTACTGTTCTTGGAAATCCGTCTAATAAGAATCCTTTTTTTGTGTCATCCCATGTTAAACGGTCTTTTACAATATCAATTACTACTTGGTCAGGAACTAAAAGTCCTTTGTCCATATATGATTTTGCTTTTTTGCCAAGGTCTGTTCCATTTTTTATGTTTTCTCTGAATATGTCTCCGGTTGAGATGTGAGGAACTTTATATTTGTCGATTATAAAGTCTGCTTGTGTTCCTTTACCTGCTCCTGGAGGTCCTAAAATTACGAGTCTCATTATTCCTCCTATTTCTTTAAGAATCCTTTGTAATGTCTCATTAACATTTGTTGTTCAAGAACTCTTGCAGTTTCCAAAATAACGCCGACAACAATTATTATTGATGTTCCACCATAGTTGAATCTTAAGTGTGCAACTCTTGTTAAAATTGTTGGTAATACTGTTAAAATTGCAAGGGCAATTGCTCCTGGCAATACTAATCTGTTAACGCTTCTTCCAAGATAGTCGCTTGTTGGTTTTCCTGGTCTTATTCCAGGGATAAATCCACCGTTTTGTTGCAAGTTCTTTGAATATTCAACTGTGTTGAACTGAATAGTTGTATAGAAAAATGTGAAGAATATTATCAACACTATTGATAGCAATACATATACTACTATTCCTGGTCCCCCTTGAGGTGTAAGCCATTTTATTACAAAGTCTTGGAATTTTCCTGGACCTGTAAACATTATAAGGGTTGATGGAATTGCAAGTAATGAGTTTGCAAAAATTATTGGCATAACGCCTGTCATAAGAACTTTAATCGGTATGTGGGTTGATTGTCCTCCATACATTTTTCTTCCTACTACTCTTTTTGCATATTGAACCGGTATTCTTCTTTCACCTTCATTAAGCATTACTACAAAGAATACTATTGCTATTGCAAGCACAATATATAGTGCTAAGAAAGCCCAGTGCACTCTTCCCATTTTTACTAATAGAAATGATTGATATAAATCTCTTGGCATTCTAACTATTATTCCTGCAAAGATTATTATTGATATACCATTTCCTATTCCTTTTTCTGTAATTTGTTCTCCTATCCAAATTAGCAATGCTGTTCCTGCTACTATAGATAGAATAACAACCAACTTTTGCAATAGTGTATGAGCAAGGACTGCATCTTTAAATAATACAAATGTAAATCCTATTGCTTGTACTAATGCTATTGCCATAGAAAGATATCTTGTATATTTTGCAATTTTCTTTCTACCTGTATCTCCTTCTTTAGCCAATGATTCCAATGAAGGAATGGCTATTGTAAGAAGTTGTAATACAATTGATGCAGTAATATATGGTGTTATATTTGCTGCAAAAATTGTAAAGTTGGAGAAGTTTCCTCCTGCCATCATATCAAGAAATGTTAATACTCCGGCATTATTACCGCTAAATAATTGTGCTATTGCTTCCTTATTCATAAACGGTACTGTTATATGTGATCCTAATCTGTATACCAAAAGCATGAAAAGCGTAAATATCATCTTTTTTCTTAATTCCGGTATTTTCCAAGCATTTTTAAATGTGGACAGCATTAGATCACCTCAATCCTTCCTCCAGCTGCTTCTATTTTTTCAGCTGCAGATTTTGAGAAATGGTTGGCTTTAACTGTTAATTTTACGCTTATTTCTCCTTGGCCAAGAATTCTAACTCCATCTTGTAATTTACTGATGCATCCTTTTTCTAATAATAGTTCAGGTGTTACTTCAGTTCCTTCTTCAAAGTTATTTAAATCCCTAACATTTACAACTGCAAATTTTTTTGCAAAGATGTTTGTAAAACCTCTCTTTGGAAGTCTTCTGAATAGAGGCATTTGACCACCTTCAAATCCAGGTCTTACTCCACCACCGCTTCTTGCGTTTTGACCCTTATGGCCACGTCCGGAGGTTTTTCCTGTACCGCTTCCGATACCTCTACCTAATCTTTTTTTAGCTTTTACTCCGCCGCCTTCTGCAGGTCTTAAGTTGTGTAATTTCATGGTCGCACCTCCTTATTCAGTAACCTCTAACATATAATCTATTTTCTTGATCATACCTCTTATTTGAGGATTATCTTCATGTTCAACAACCTGTCCAATTTTTCTAAGTCCCAATGCTTTTACTGTTCTTTTGTGAGACTCCATTTTACCGATAGGGCTTTTTACTAATTTTATCTTAAGCATGTTTACCCCCTTAACCTAAAATTTCATCAACAGACTTGTTTCTAAGTTTTGCTACATTTTGTGCTGTCTTTAGTTGTTTAAGTGCATCCATTGTTGCATTTACGATATTTCTCGGATTGTTTGTTCCCAAGTTTTTAGTACGAATGTCTGAAATTCCTGCAAGCTCCAATACTGCACGAACTGCTCCTCCGGCTATAACTCCTGTACCTTGACGAGCAGGTTTTAAGAAAACTCTTCCAGCTCCAAATATTCCAACCACTTGGTGAGGAATACTTGTGCCTAATAGGTTTACTTTAACTATATGTTTTCTTGCATCTTGAACTGCTTTTCTAATTGCTTCAGGTACTTCAAGAGCTTTTCCTGTTCCAACTCCAACGTATCCGTTTCTATCTCCTACAACTACAAGAGCGGAAAATCTGAAGTTTCTACCACCTTTTACTACTTTTGCTACTCTGTTGATTGCTACAACTCTTTCTTCAAGTTGTAATTCATCAGGGTTTATTAGTGAATATTCCATATTTCCCCTCCTTAATTAAAATTTAAGTCCGGCTTCTCTTGCCGCTTCAGCAAGTGCCTTTATGCGTCCGTGATATAGATAACCGGATCTGTCAAATACTACTTCTTCTATTCCATTATCCAAAGCACGCTTGGCAATGCTTTCTCCTATTTTCTTTGCCGCTTCAATGTTGTGAGTTTGTTCAAGACCAAGTGCTTTATCAAGTGTTGAAGCACTTACAAGAGTTGCTCCATTTTCATCATCTATTAATTGAGCATAGATGTGCTTTCCTGATCTGAACACACTAAGCCTTGGGCAAGAAGAAGTTCCGGAGATTTTATTTCTGATTCTGTGTTGTCTTTTAACACGTGTTTCTTTTTTATCTACTTTTTTAAACACTATTTATTCTCCTTCCTACTATTACTTACCGGTCTTTCCGACTTTACGTCTTATAACTTCATCAACATACTTGATTCCCTTACCTTTATAGGGTTCAGGTTGTCTAAATCCTCTAATATATGCAGCATATTCTCCAACTTTTTGTTTGTCAATGCCTTTTACAATCATCTTGTTTGGAGCTGGCACTTCAACTTCAATTCCTTCAGGATCTTCAAGATCAAGTGGATGTGAAAGTCCAAGAGTTAAGCTTAACTTTTTGCCTGCTTTTTGAGCTCTATAACCTGTTCCTACTATTTCAAGTTCTTTTTGATATCCTTCAGTAACGCCGATGATCATATTGTATATAAGAGTTCTTGTAAGTCCGTGAAGCGCTCTAATCTTTTTTTCTTCATTAGGTCTTTGAACAACAATTTCATTGTTTTCCATCTTTATATCTAAGTTATTGTTAAATGTGTTAACCAATTCTCCTTTTGGTCCTTTAACTTTAACGCTAGTTCCGTCAATGTTAACTGTTACTCCAGCGGGGATTTCAATTGGTTTTTTTCCGATTCTGGACATTTTTCACCTCCTATTACCAAACGTAGCAAATAACCTCGCCACCAACATTTTCAGCTCTTGCAACTTTGTCAGTAACAATTCCTTTAGATGTTGATATTATTGCGATTCCAAGTCCTCCAAGAACTTTAGGAACATCTTCGCTATTTACATACACTCTTAGTCCCGGCTTTGAAATTCTTTTAAGTCCGGAAATTACTCTTTCTCCATCTTTAGTATATTTTAAGTCTATTCTAATGACACCTTGTTTATTGTCATCAATAACGTCATAACTTTTTATATAACCTTCGTTTAGAAGTATTTCGGCAATCTCTTTTTTAATGTTTGATGCCGGAACGTCTACCGATTTATGTTTTGCATTATTGCTATTTCTAATTCTTGTAAGCATATCTGCAATAGGATCTGTCATCATATAGGTATCCTCCTTTCGCTAAACTTTACCAGCTAGCTTTTTTAACACCCGGGATTTGTCCCTTGTAAGCTAACTCTCTAAAACAAATTCTGCAAATTCCATATTTTTTCAATACTGAATGTGGTCTTCCACAAATTGTACATCTTGTGTATTCACGAGTGGAAAATTTTTGTTTTCTCTTTTGTTTAGCAATCATTGATTTTTTTGCCATTGTCTACCTCCTTATCTGGCAAAGGGCATTCCCATCATTTCAAGGAAAGCTTTGGCTTCTTCATCAGTATTTGCTGTAGTTACTATAACAATATCCATTCCCCTAATGGCATCTACTTTGTCATATTCAATTTCAGGGAATATGAGTTGTTCCTTAAGCCCTAAAGCATAATTGCCTCTGCCGTCAAAAGCTGAAGGTTTGATTCCTCTAAAGTCTCTTACTCTTGGTAGAGCAACATTCATTAATTTATCTAAGAAATCATA
Source organism: uncultured Peptoniphilus sp. (assembly GCA_946999425.1). Classification (GTDB taxonomy): domain Bacteria; phylum Bacillota; class Clostridia; order Tissierellales; family Peptoniphilaceae; genus Peptoniphilus_B. Next base: position 28,319 of record CAMQDG010000004.1, on the reverse strand, counting down.
CATTCTATCTCCACGAAGAGTGACTTTACAACCAATGTTGTGTCCTTCACGAAGTTTAAAGTTTGCAATAGATTTTCTTGCTTTAGTTACAACAGGTTTTTGACCTGAGATAATTGTTAAATCATTAATTGCACTTTCTAAAGCTTTAGGATTATCCTTAGCTTCTCCAAGGCCTATGTTAATTACAACCTTTTCAAGCTTAGGAACTTCCATTATATTTTTGTAGCCGAATTTATCTACTAAATGGCCAACAACTTCATTTGAATATTTTTCCTTTAATCTGGAAGTCATCTTCTACCTCCTTAAATGGTTTGATTGTCTGATTTTTTAAATCTGACTTTCTTACCGTTTTCTATTTTATATCCAAGTTTTGTTCCTTTTCCCGATTTTTCGTCAAAATACATAACATTGGAAACGTGTATAGGAGCTTCAACTTTTGTAATTCCACCAGGATTTTGCGGTCCCTTTGGTTTTTGATGCTTTGTTACAATGTTAATTTTTTCAACTACTACTTTATCTTCTTTCGGGAAAGTTTTTAAAACTTTACCGGTTTTTCCTTTATCTTTACCGGCTATTACTTTAACTGTGTCACCTTTTTTTATACGCATAGTTTCCTCCTAATTAAAGCACTTCCGGTGCAAGAGAAATAATCTTCATGAAGTCTCCACTTCTAAGTTCTCTTGTTACTGGTCCGAATATACGAGTTCCAACAGGACTCTTGTCGTCTTTTATTATAACTGCGGCATTGTCATCAAATCTTATATATGAACCATCAGGACGACTGATTCCTTTAGAAGTTCTTACAATAACAGCTTTAACAACGCTACCTTTCTTAACAACGCCACCCGGTGTTGCAGATTTAACGCTACAAACAACAATATCTCCAATGTTAGCTATTCTTCTGTTAGTTCCACCTAACACTTTTATTACTAAAAGTTCTTTTGCACCGCTGTTGTCAGCGACACGCATCCTTGACTCTTGTTGTATCATAAAGAAACCTCCCTTCTTTATTGTGCCTTTTCCACAATTTGAACCAATCTCCATCTCTTGTCTTTAGAGAGAGGTCTGGTTTCCATAAGTTTTACACGATCTCCTATGCCACATTCATTATTTTCATCATGAGCTTTGAACTTTGTGGTCTTTCTAACTCTTTTTTTATAAATGGGATGATCAACAAAAGTCTCAACAGCAACAACAATAGTCTTATCCATTTTGTCACTTACAACTGTACCTATAATGGTTTTTCTGTGATTTCTTTCCATGGATTAAGCCTCCCTTCCCATTTCAAGTTCTCTTTCTCTTAAAATGGTCTTTGCACGAGCAATGTCTTTTTTCACCATTTTAATACTTGATGGATTATCAAGTTGACCTGTTGCTAATCTAAATCTCAGATTAAACAATTCGTTTTTAAGTTCATCAATTTTGCTTGCAAGTTGTTCGCTTGACAAGTTTCGAATTTCTTTAGTCTTCAATTGATTCACCATCCTTTTCTTTCATAACAAATTTACATTTGATTGGAAGTTTCATAGCTGCAAGTCTAATAGCTTCTCTTGCAATTTCTTCTGAAACACCATTCATTTCAAACATAATTCTACCCGGTTTAACAACGCTAACCCAATAAGCAGGTGCACCTTTACCAGAACCCATACGAGTTTCAGCAGGTTTTTCCGTAACAGGCTTGTCCGGGAAGATTTTAATCCAAATATTACCACCACGACGAATGTATCTTGTCATAGCACGACGAGCAGCTTCTATTTGGTTTGAAGTAATCCATGCAGGTTCAAGTGCTTGAAGGCCATATTCACCATAGGTAAGTGTGTTACCTCTTTGTGCCTTTCCCTTCATTCTGCCTCTGTGAACTCTACGGAATTTAACTCTTTTAGGCATTAACATAATATTTCCTCCCTCCTACTTAATCGTTTGTACGTCTATCTCTTTTTTGATTATTTTTCTTACGATTATTTCTACCTTGTTGGTCGTTTCTTTTTCTCTTTTTGTTATCTCTTTCTCTATTTGAATGACCTTGTGCATTAGGAAGAACTTCACCTTTGTAAAGCCATACTTTTACACCAAGTTTACCGTAAGTTGTATCAGCTTCTGCAAAACCGTAATCAATGTCAGCTCTTAAAGTTTGAAGAGGAATTGTTCCTTCTGAATATCCTTCAGTTCTTGCCATATCAGCTCCACCAAGTCTTCCTGCAACTGCAGTTTTAATTCCCTTGGCACCTGCTCTCATTGTTCTTTGAATAGCTTGCTTCATAGCACGTCTGAAAGAAATACGTCTTTCAAGAGATTCTGCTATAGATTCTGCAACAAGTTGCGCATCCATATCTTGATTCTTAATTTCTTCAATATTAACTACAATGCTTTTTCCGGTTTTCTTTTCAAGTTCATTTCTAAGTTCTTCAACTCCTATTCCTCCACGGCCTATTACCATACCAGGCTTTGAAGTATAAACTGAAACTTTAACCTTGTTTGCCGCTCTTTCAATTTCAATTTTTGAAATACCGGCTGCATACAATTTATTTTTAATAAACTTACGAATTTTATTATCTTCAACTAATAATTCGGCAAAATCTTTCTTGTTAGCATACCATTTAGAATCCCAGTCCTTAATAATGCCAACACGAAGACCATGCGGGTTAACTTTTTGACCCATTGTATACCCCCTTATTCTCTTTCTGCTACAACTACGCCAATATGACTTGATCTTTTTAAGATTGGATAAGCCATACCTTTAGCCTTAGGATGGAATCTTTTCATTGTAGGTCCATCATTGGCGTAAGCTTCTTTAACATAAAGATTATCAGCATCTAAACTAAGATTGTTTTCTGCATTGGCTATGGCAGATTTTAGCACCTTTAATAATTCTTTTGCACCACGTTTAGGTGTAAATTCAAGAATAGAAAGGGCTTCTTTTACTGACTTTCCACGAATCTCATCACATATAAAATGTATTTTGAGAGGTGAAATTCTTATATATTTAGCAATTGCTCTTGCTTCCATTTGAACCCCTCCTTATTATTTAACACCGGTAGTTTTTTCGCTTTTACCGGCATGTCCTCTAAAAGTTCTTGTCGGAACAAACTCTCCAAGTTTGTGACCAACCATATCTTCCGTAATATAAATCGGAACATGTTTTCTTCCGTCGTGCACAGCAATAGTGTGTGATACCATCTCAGGGAAAATTGTTGAGCGACGTGACCATGTCTTTATAACTTGCTTTTCATTCTTTTCGTTAAGAGCATCAACTTTTTTAAGAAGATGTTCATCAGCGAAAGGTCCTTTTTTTACTGATCTACTCATTTTAATCCCCCTTACTTAGTTCTTCTTCTTATAATTAATTGGTTAGACTTTTTATTTTTCTTTCTTGTCTTAAGACCCATAGCTTTCTTGCCCCAAGGAGTCATAGGAGAAGGTCTACCTACAGGAGCTCTACCTTCACCACCACCATGAGGGTGATCAACAGGGTTCATGGCAGAACCTCTTACATGAGGTCTTTTTCCAAGATATCTACTCTTTCCAGCCTTACCTAAAGTTATAAGTTCATGTGAAATGTTTCCAACTTGACCTATTGTAGCCTTACAATCAATTGGCACAAGTCTCATTTCAGTTGAAGGAAGTCTTAAAGTTGCATATTTACCTTCCTTAGCCATAAGTTGAACTTCAGAACCTGCACTTCTTGCAATTTGACCGCCCTTGCCTGGTAACAATTCAACATTGTGGACTGTTGTACCAACAGGAATATCTCTAAGTCTTAAAGCGTTTCCGATTTTAATATCAGCTTCGCTTCCGCTTTCAACAATATCTCCTACCTTTAAGCCATTAGGTGCTAAGATATATCTTTTTTCACCGTCAACATAATGTAGTAGAGCTATATAACTTGTTCTGTAAGGATCATATTCAATAGATGCAACCTTAGCAGGAATATTATCCTTATTTCTTTTAAAATCTATAATTCTGTATCTTCTTTTTACTCCGCCGCCTCTATGTCTTGAAGTAATCTTTCCATGGGCGTTTCTTCCTGCAGTAGTTTTGAGATTTACAGTAAGTGACTTTTCAGGAGTCTTTTTAGTAACCTCTTCAAAAGTGGCAACAGTCATTTGTCTGCGTGCCGGAGAGGTCGGTTTGTATCCTCTAATTGCCATTATTTACCTCCTTCTCATTGAATGTTATCGAAGAATTCAATAGGATTTGAACCTTCTTTTAATTTAACAATGGCTTTTTTCCAAGAAGGTGTAAATCCAAAAGTGGCACCTTGTCTTTTCTTTTTGCCACGAACATTCATAGTAGTAACTTTTTCAACCTTTACATTGAAAATTTCTTCAACAGCACTTTTAATTTCTGGTTTAGTAGCATTCTTAGCAACCTTAAAAGTGTACTTGTTGTTTTCAATTTCCGCCATACTCTTTTCAGTAACAACTGGTTTTATAATAACATCAAATTTATTCATCAGTTAAACACCTCACTAATTGTGTTAAGTGCAGCCTTAGAAATAATAAGTGAATCAGAATTTAAAATATCATAAACATTTATAAGTCTTGCTTCAGCTACATTAACACCCTCAACATTTCTTGCTGAAAGGTAAACATTCTTATTATGTTCATCAGTAACAAGGTAAGTTTTCTTGTTTGCTTTTACATTTTTAAGGAAATTAGCGAAGTCCTTAGTCTTAATAGAATCCATCTTAATATCGTCAACAACAATAAGTTCTCCATCTTGAACCTTTGAAGTAAGCACTGATTTAAGAGCAAGTCTTCTAACCTTCTTCGGAGTAGTGTAAGAATAGTCTCTTGGTTTCTTTGCAAAAACAACACCGCCGCCTCTCCATTGAGGAGATCTTATACTACCTTGACGAGCACGACCTGTTCCCTTTTGTCTCCAAGGCTTTCTTCCACCCCCACGCACTTCAGCGCGAGTCTTAGCAGAATGAGTTCCTTGTCTTTTGTTAGCTAAAATATTTTTAACAACAAGATAGACAACATGCTCATTTATTTCAACATCAAAAATATCGCTATTAAGTTCGATTTCTTCAACAGGATTTCCTTCCATATTAACAACATTAATTTTTGTCATGACAATCCTCCTTACTTACCGGACTTAACCGTAGACTTAACTATAACTTTGCCCTTCTTAGGTCCTGGAACAGCACCCTTGACAAAAATTAAGTTCTTATCTACATCAACTCTTACAACTAAAAGGTTTTGAACAGTAACACGTTCATTACCAGTCTTTCCTGCCATCCTATGGTTTTTAAAAACCTTTCCAGGATAAGTTGCAGCACCCATACCACCGGGCATTCTGTGGAATTTTGAACCGTGAGTTTCACGTCCACGTCCAAAACCGTGACGAGTAACAACACCTTGAGTTCCCCTACCCTTAGAAGTTCCGGTAATATCAACAAATTCGCCCTTAGCGAATAAGTCAACCTTCATTTCATCACCGACATTGTAAGAATCTACATCATCAGTTCTAAATTCATTTAAATATCTTTTATACTCAACATTAGCCTTATCAAAGTGACCCTTTAAAGGTTTGTTAACATTCTTTTCTTTCACCTTGCCTGCAGCAATTTGAATACCGTTATAACCATCAGTTTCAACAGTTTTCTTTTGAACGACTTTATTGGGTTCAGCTTCAATAACCGTTACAGGAGTAACTGTACCATCTTCGTCAAAAAGTTGAGTCATGCCGATTTTACGGCCAATTAGAAATTTCAAATTTCTACACCTCCTAAAATTTACAGCGGATTACAAATGTAATCATATAAAGAACAATTATTACAGCTTAATTTCAATATCAACACCGGCAGGCAAATTTAACTTCATAAGAGCATCAACAGTCTTTTGGTTAGGACCAATAATGTCGATAAGTCTTTTATGAGTTCTTTGCTCAAATTGTTCTCTGGAATCCTTATACTTATGAACAGCTCTTAAAATTGTAACAACTTCCTTCTCAGTTGGAAGTGGAATAGGTCCTGAAACAACAGCACCTGTAGCCTTAGAAGCTTCAACAATTCTCTTTGCAGAATTATCAAGAAGTTCATGATCATAAGCCTTAAGTCTGATTCTGATTTTTTGTTTGCTATTACTTGACATTTTTACCTCCTCGTATTCGCGAGTGGGGTTATAGATAAACGCACCCCGGTGTGTCCGAAGTGTTTGGAAAAAATAACCCTGCCCAAATCATTTTGGACTTCTCCGTCGTAATTACCTTATAATTCTCTTTTTCCGCAAGAATTCAAGCAACCTACGACTTCATCGCATTAAGTTTTATTTCAAACGCTTAAATATTATACACAAAAAATAAGCTAAAATCAAGGATTAATAAGAAAAAACTTTAAAAAATCCTTAAAAATAGCCAGTGTTTTTATTTAGCTTTGAAATTATATAAAATCTCTCATAAAAAAGCAAGAGAAAAATAAAATTTTTTTCATAAAAATAAAAATTATAAATAAATAAAATGTAAATTTAAAAAAATATAAAAAAATGCTTTACGTAAAGCATAAAAAAATAATTTATAAAAAATGCAATGTTTTTTCTCCCACGTTATACACGCGGACCGGTAAACCGGTCCCTAGAGCCCACAAAAGTAAACCCCCGCAAATTAATAATTGGAAACAAAATAAAAAAATGAAAAAGAATAAATACAGATTCAACCTCAATTGAAACAATAGGAATGAAAAGCGTAAGCTTTTCCACCTTTAAAAAGCGTTTCGAGGGGTAAGGAGGGGGAGCCGCGAGGGGGACGTTAGGGACAATCGCAAGTCCATTAGTCCCCCTCGCGTTATGTATGTAATATAAAAAATGAAAAAGAAAAAATTCAGAAAAAATTTCAATTGAAAATTTTTAAAAATAAAAATGCTCTACGTATAGCGTAAAAAACATTTGTAAAAATTTTTAAAATAAATTCTAATTCAAAAATAAAAATATATAGACTAAATATTAAATCCAAATTCTTCTAATTAAAAAACCGGGCTTTACCCGGTTTAAAGTTTTTCGCTTATTCTTTTTGCTATTTCTTCTTTTCTATCTTTAAAAAATTCTTCTACTTCTTTATTTTCTGAAAAAACATCTATTATTATTTTATAAATCTCATCCCTATTTGTTTTGGGAATATTCTCTTCTTTTATTAACTTTCTCTGCTTTGTCCTATTTTCAAAAAATGGCTTTGTTTTTGGGTTTGTATATTTTATAAGTTCACTAGAGGTATCATAAAAAAGACTTGTTCCCGAGTCATATATAGGGGCAAGATTTATAATTTTTAGAGTATTTACGTCCCTTATTAGTCCAAAATTATTATAGTGCCTGTCTTCGTTGTAAATCACATAATCTAAATACATAAGCTCATCCATTTTTCGTCTTGCTTCTTTTACTCCCACTTCTCCCATCTTTTCTATGATAAATTCATAGTAGGATATATGGTTGGGCTTTTTAAAGGGAGCTAAGAAGGAGTTTGCTGTAATAAGTTCTGTGTTTTCATCTATAAAATTTTCACAAAGGGAAAAATATTCTTTTCCTATTTTTTTCAGATCATATCTTATATGGTTAAGACCAAGACTCTTTCCTATTTCATAAGCTATTTTTTCATTAAAGGGTTCCTGCATATATGGTTTGGATCCGCCCTTTATAAGGACTCTTTTACCTTCTATATTTGCCCATGATTTTTTCAACCAGCCGTCTGTTGTGTTGTCTGGGGTTTTTAAGGATATGCTTTTAACTTCTTTGCCAACCATTAATTGTCCCAAATCCTCGGAAAAATCATTTGTAAAAAAATTAATATCCTTCCAAAATACTTCTTCTTTCTTTTCTTTAATCCAATATTGGTCTGATAGGGAAAGACCGTAATATTTAAAGTTTAAGTCATATGGAGTTTTTACCTTACTTGCCCTCAATATTTCTTCCAAATTTTGTCTGGTATCTGGAATAGCTCTCCATCTGAAAAATTTTTCAAGATCTGATTTTGCTATTTTGCCACTTTTCTTGTTTATAACTAAAGAAAAAGGAAGGTATTCCGGATTTAAAACTTTATTAATTTTTAAAACATGACCTTCTATCATTGAAAAATCCAAAATAGGCACATTTTTATTCATAAATATATAATCCATTTATGCCAGCCTCCCTTTTAAAATATTTTTTACTCCACTTTATGAGTTTTATAGTTTTTATCACATTTTCTAAAAGATTTCAATATTAATAAAAGCCCTTTTTATAGGGCTTTTAAATTATATTATTTTTTATATGTTCCAAGAATGGGAGTATGAAAGTCCATTATCTTCAGATTTATACCAGGATGGAAGCCTTACATAAATGTCTTCTTCTACCATGTCTTCGCTTATTTCCATTCCGTCTTCTTTTGCTTCTTCTATGCTTTCATAATTGACAATTTTAAAATCTTCAGATTCATTTATAAAAGAATCTCCCTCAATTAAAATATGCTCTGATGTATTCATTCCCGGTTCTTCTGAGAAAAATTCCATTTTTAAATGAGGAAATTTTTTATGAACTTCTTCAAGACAGGTTCCTTTAAACCAAGCTTTATTTTTATATTCATCCCAAGATTTTTGATAGCCTTCATATAAAAGGCTGGCAAATAAAGACCAAGCGCAGATTCCACAAAAAGTAATAAAAAATTCTCCCTTTTCATTTTCCCCTTGGCTCATGGTTTTAAAGTCATGTATTCTCCAAAAATGAGGTCCCTTAGGTTCTATAAAATCAGATGCTTTTTCTTCCTTATTTAATAAATTGTAATTATAAGCTTCTGTGAAATACTTAAATACTTCCTCTACTTCTTCTTTTTTTCCTAAAATCTTTCCTTCAAAATAGCAATCATTAGCCATAGTTAACTCCTTTATTATTAAAATGAAGCCTTATAAATTTGATAAACGTCCTCTCCATAAAGGGTTTTAAAGCCTTTTATTTTTCCTCCTGCATGTTCTACAGCAAGGTCCGCCATTTCTTTTAATTTATCTTCTTCTATTCCCACTTGTCTAAGGCTCATAGGAACTCCCAAGCTTTCAAAAAATTCATAAAGTTTTTTTATTCCTTCTTTAGCTGCTTTAAGGTCATCTTCTTCTTTTACGTCAAAGACATTTCTTGCAAAGTTTCCTATTGTTTCTTGTCTTTCTTCATCTAAGCAATGTTCCAACCATCTGGGTGTAAGAATTGCAAGTCCTGTTCCATGAGTTATATCAAAAAATGCACTTAATTCATGCTCCATAGGGTGAACTGACCAGCTTGTTGACTTTCCACTGTCAAGAAGTCCATTTATCGCCCAAGTTGATGCCCACATAATATTTGCTCTGGCTTCGTAATTTTTAGGATCTTTTTTTAATATAGGACCATATTTTATACAGGTTTTTAAAAGTCCTTCAGATAATTTGTTTTGGAAATAGCAGCCATCTCCTAAACTAAAATAATTTTCCATGGTGTGACTCATTATGTCACAAACTCCTGCTACCGTATGTTTTTCAGGAACTGTAAAGGTATATTTAGGATTCATGAAAGAAAATACCGGTAAAACTAAATCACTGGCAAAAGATAATTTTTCCTTTGTTTCCAAATTTGTTATTACTGAGAATGGATCCATTTCCGTTCCCGTTGCAGCTATAGTAAGAACAACTCCTATGGGAAGAGCTTTCTCTATTTTTGATGAGCCAAGGACTACTTGCCAAGGATCCACGTCTAAATAATAGGCCCCACTTATTAATTTTGCCAAGTCTACTACTGATCCTCCTCCTACTGCAATGATAAAGTCAACCTTATTTTCTCTTGCTATTTTAAGTCCTTCTCTTGCAGAGTCAACTCTTGGATTAGGCTCTATGCCACTAAGTTCCACATATTCTATACCGTCTTTTTTAAGTTCTCCTGTTATGTCATCATAGATTCCGTTTTTCTTAATGCTTCCGCCTCCGTAGCATAGTAAAACTTTTTTTCCGTATTTTTTAATTTCCTTTCCAAGTTCACTTAGTTGGTTTTCTCCAAAAATAATTTTTGTGTCTACTTTAAATACAAAATCTTTCATTGCTCTTTTAACCTCCTATACCTTTCAATATTTTCTTCATTTAAAAATTCATAAGCATTATTAACTTTTTGAAACATTTCTTTTGCTCCCGCTTCCTTATTTATGTCGGGATGGTATTTCTTCGCAGCCTTTCTAAAGGCAAGTTTTATTTCATATTTATCATAAGTTGGTTCTATTCCCAAGGTCCTGCAAGCTTCTTCATATTGAGTTTTAAAACCTGTCCCATAATTTGTGTAATGTCCCCTATAATTTTGATTATAGTCCTGATTATAGGAACCATTTTGATATTGACCTTGATTAAAACCTCCAAAGTAGCCTTGATCTCCAAATAAATCTTCAAAATTTATATCTTCTCCGAAAGTCCAATAGGTTCCGCCAAAACCTCTTTTAAAAGATTCTTCAAATCTTTTCTTTTCTTCTTCCTGCCTTTGTCTTTCTTTTTCTTTCCTTATTTTTTCTTGCTCTTCCCTATATTTTTCGCTATAACCTCCAAGGTTTGAATAACTTTTCTTCCTTCCTAAAAGATAGTAGTCACTTAAATCAAAAAGATACTCAGTTAAAACATAGTGAATATACTTTAAATAACTTACGCTTATAGTTCCTATAAAGGGAAAAACGAAGGCCAATATTATAAAGATAGTAAGGCCCCTATACTTATTAAAAAAGGCATAGGCAAAAAAAGGATTTAGTATAAGGAAAAATATAAAGCATCCACCAAAGGCAAAAAGAGCTCCTATTGCCCTTTTGGCAGTTGCAAAAAAATCTATTAAAAGTTCCACTATCCCTATAAAAAATCTGAATATATAATCTATAATTTTTCCCAGACCTTTAAAAAATAATCCGGCTATTTTTTTCATTCAACATCTCTTCCCTTTTTATAATTTTCTATAAAATTTTCATCTTCTATAACAAGATCATTGTTACCCGCTAAAAATTCAAGGTGGTGTCTAAGTTCATGTCTTAAAGTTTCTCTTAGTTTTTCTTTCAGACTTTCCCTGTCTAAATAAAAATATAATCTCATAAAAGACCCATAATAAATTATTATTTGTCTTCCTAAATTATCCATCTTATAAGCACCCAGGACAATTAAATCATTTCCCTCAGGGTGATAATGAACTTTTTCTTCTAATATTACCCCACCATTTAAATTATTTAAATATTGATCCGGTATTTCATCTAAAAGTTCTTCTAAAATTTCCATAACTTCATCAATTCTATAAAGATCAACTTCGCTTTCATTTGGTCTTTCTTTATTGAAATTTTCTAAGTTTTCATTTTCTTTAGAAATATTTTCTTCAAAGGTCATTTTACCACCTCAATAAGATTTTTATTTATCCCTGTTACTTCTATGTCTGCTTTTAAATAAGTTTCCATGGTGTCTATAACATTTTGGTCAATAAGTTCTCCTGGAACTATTATGGGACTTCCTGGCGGATAAGGACAAATAGTATCTGCACTTATTCTTCCATCCGCCTCTTTATAATTTATAAATTGGCTTTCTCTTTCAAAAGCCTCGTACATCTGTATAATTTTTTCTGGTAAAACTTGTCTATAAATATCTTTAAAATTTTCTTCTTTTAAATTAATTTCTCTCATAGCTTTTCTTAAAGGTATAAGAGTTTTTTCACTATCTACTGGTCCCACTAAAGCCAGGGCATAATTTATATCCGCCATTTCAAGTCTTATATTTTTTTTAAAAAGTTCTCTTAAAATTTGGCTGCCGCTGACATTTTCCTTGGCAAATAAAAGTTTTGTAGGGTCGTGAAAATCACTTTCATAGAAAAAATATTTGTCTTTCAAATCATTTTTAAGCTCTTTTATTAAGTTTAAAACATTTTTTAAATTTTCTCTTCCTTCTTCTTCCATATATTCAAGAGCTCTTTCCATAGAAAGCAACATTAAATATGATGGCGAAGTGGAACTTATCATGGAAATCACTTTTTCAAGTCGTTCTATGTTAACTTTAGAGCTTCCCACATGAATAAAGGATGAACCTGTTAAACAGGGTAGGGTTTTGTGGGGAGATTGAACTACTATGTCCGCTCCCCCTGATAAGGCACTTAAATTTTTATCTAAAAAGTTAAGGTGAGAACCATGGGCCTCATCAACAAGGAGATATGCTCCATATTTATGAACAACTCCTGCAATTTCTCTTATATTTAAAACCATTCCATAATAGGTTGGACTGGTTAAGATCACAAGTTTTATATCCTTATATTTTTTTAAATAATTTTCTATTGTCTGTGGACTTAAAGGCAAAAAAAGTTTTGTTTTTTTATCATAAGTAGGATAAATAAATTCCGTTTTAAGTTTATTTAAAATACATCCGTTTAAAATTGACTTATGAGAATTTCTTTCTACTAATACCCTATCTCCCTCTTTTGTAAGACTTTTTAAAGCTATATGGTTTGAAGTTGTAGAACCTCCTGTTAAATAATAACTTTTTTTACTTCCATATATTTTTTTTAAGTTTTCCATAGATTTTAAAATTACATCTTGAGGGTGAAGGAGATTGTCAGTTCCTATAGTCTCTGTTACATCAAATTCAACTTGGCTGGGTAAAGAGAAAATCCCCTTATGACCTGGAGTTGAAAAAGAAATATTTCTTGACACTTTTTTTACAGCTTCATTAATATATTTTTTCATTATTACCTCATCTATATTATATCTAATAAATCTTCCTTGTGATAAAATTTATATAAGGAGGATTTTATGGCTTCAATTTACGCACACAACAATTTTGCTAAAAGTGTTATTAATTCTATAGACTTTAAAGTTTCCAGTGCTGAAGAAAGACAAATGTTTTTATTTGGCTCTCAGGGACCAGACCTTTTCTTTTTTAATTTAAATTTGAAAATCAAGGGAAATAATCCAGGATCTTACATTCATTCAAGACCCTTTATTGAATATCTTGATAATACAAAAGAAATAGTTAAAGCTATAGATCAAAAGGGTCCTGAATTTTTTTACTATTTAGGAACAATAGCTCATTTTATTTTGGATGTTACTATTCATCCCTATGTAGATAGCCTTATAAATATAAGCTATTCTCACATGGAAATTGAATCTGAGTTTGATAGATTTCTCATGCTTAAAGACGGACTTAATCCTTTTAAGTTTAAAATGCAATCTATTATTCCAAGCCCAGGAAAGGCTCCTAAAATTTTACCAATTTATGAGCCCTATGGTCTTAAACTTAAAGATATTTATAATTCTATCTTAGGTTTTAACAAATACAAAAAATTATTTAATCCAACAGGTAAACTTAAAGAAACTTTTATTTTAAGTGTTCTTAAAATTTTAAAACTAAATGAATATGGCGGTCAACTTATAAAACAAGAGGAACATCCCCAAGCTGAAAAAAGTAACAAAGTTTTGCTTAAAGCTTATGACCTTGCCCTTGAAAATTTTAAGGATATTTTTAATGCAGCCTTAAATTATATTTATGAGGACGGAGAAATTAATCCCATATTTTATAAAAATTATGAAGGAGTAAACCTTGAATAAATTAAATAAACTTGAAAAATCTTGGATCTACTATGACATTGGAAACTCGGCTTTTATTATGCTTTTTACAACAATAGTACCTATATTCTTTAATAACTTGGCAGGAAAGTCTTTAAAAGATACAACTTATCTTGCCTATTGGGGTTACGCTATTACAGCATCAACTCTTATAATGGCTTTTTTAGGACCTATCCTAGGGGCCTTGGCTGATTCAAATAAACAAAAGAAAAATCTTTTTAAATTATTTGTTTTTATAGGAGTTATTTCCTGTGCAGGACTTCCCTTTGCCATAAATTGGTTTATGTTTTTAATTCAGGTTGTAATTGCAAAAGTTGCCTTTAATGGTTCTTTAGTATTTTACGACTCTATGTTAATAGATGTTACAGAAGAAGAGAGAATGGACAATGTTTCTTCACAGGGTTACGCCTGGGGTTATATAGGTTCCTGCCTCCCCTTTATTATAAGTATTTTTATAAGTCTTAAGGGGACAAATTTTGGACTTTCTCAAAGTCTTTCCATGAACTTAGTATTTTTTATAAATGCTCTTTGGTGGCTTTTATGGACTCTACCCCTTTTAAAAAGATATGAGCAAATTTATGTAAGTCCTATAAAATTAAAAAGTTCTCAAGTTTTTAAACATCTTTTAAATACTTTTAAAGAAATAAAAAATGATAAAAAAGTCTTTTATTTTCTTTTGGCATTTTTATTTTACATTGACGGAGTTTACACAATAATAAATATGGCAACAGCTTACGGAAAAAGCTTGGGTCTTTCTTCCCAAGGTCTTATCCTTGCCCTTTTAGTAACTCAATTAGTCGCCTTTCCCTGTGCAATATTTTTTGGTGTTATTTCAAAAATAAGACCAGTGGAAGGACTTATAAAAATTTGCATAATATGTTACGGAATAATTGCTTTTTATGCAGTAACTTTAGACAGTCTTACTAAGTTTTGGATCCTCGCTTTAGGTGTAGGTATGTTTCAAGGTGCAATTCAAGCTCTTTCCAGATCTTATTTCGCAAAAATTATTCCGCCGGAAAAAAGTAGCGAATATTTCGGAATTTATGATGTTTTTGGAAAGGGAGCTTCAATTTTAGGTAGCCTTATGGTTTCAGTAATAACCCAAATTACAAACAATCAGCACTATGCAATTTTTGGCCTTGCCCTTTTGTTTGTCATAGGCCTTATAATATTTTTAAAAATTGAAAAAGTAGAAGGAAAAGAATTTTTACAAAAATAAATAAAAAATAAAAGAGACGCATAATGCGTCTCTTTTATGTATAGCTGGAAAGAAAAAAGATGATTGAGGTTTAGTTTCCTAAACCTCTTTTATATTAACACCTTAAAGTTAATTTTTCAACAAATTTTAATATTTTTCATAGTGAAGCTTTGATTTTATGTCAACTGCTTCTCTTTTTCTTACTTTTTCATGTCCATAACCTATAGGAATCATTGCCAAAATATTTTTATCTTTAGGTATATTAAACATTTTTCTAAAATATTCTTGATAATCTTCTCCATCTTTTGTTTTTCCATCTCTCACATCTATAAAAGAAGTATTTAAACCTTCTTCTTGGGCTAAAAGTTGTAAATATGCAGCTGCTATACTTCCCTCTTCAATCCAATACTTAGAATCTTGATTTAAAATAATCACAATAGCTGGTAAATCTTTTATATAAAGGGTACCAAATTTTTGCATTTGAGATAATTCTTCCAATTTTTCCTTATCTTCAACTAAAATAAATTCCACATTTCTGGTGCCGCCATAAACCGGTCCCAAAACTGCATAGGATAAAATTTCTTCTATTTTTTCATGATCAACTTTTTTTTCTTCATATTTTCTAATAGAACGTCTTTCATTAATTAATTCTTTTAGCATAAATCCTCCTAAATTAAAATTTTTTAATCTTAAAGCATAAATCTATTTGTTATAGTTATACCCTAAAATTACATTTATAATTTAGTTTTTACAAAATGATACTTTTAAAAAATTTTTCAATCTTATCTATAAAAATCGTTTTCAGCTTTTTTTATTTTTATTTTATTTTAAATTTTTATTTCAAAAAAATCTTTTAAAAATTTTTAATTAAACATAATTATAGTTAAAATCCAATTTTTCTATACCTTTTAAAGTTTTTTAATTTTACATTTTTTAATAATAACAAACTTATCAAATTTTTTTCGAATTAAAAAAATACTTGTTAAAATTTTTAATTTGACTTACAATAAACATGTGCGAAGTGGCTAAAAATACAAGAAAGTTGTCATACCACTTTTTGAACATAAAATTATAAATATTTTTATTATGAATGATTTTTTATTATTTTATTCATAATGGTACTTATTTTCGCACTAAAATTTTTGTAGATTTGAGGTGAATTGTAATGGAAGAGATAAGGCCTAAGGGACACCGTATAAAATTAATCACCGGTCATTTTGGAAGTGGTAAAACGGAGTTTGCTATTAACTATGCACTATTCCTAAGAAAATATTTTCCAAAGGTTGCAGCTATAGATTTGGACACTATAAATATGTATTTCAGGTTAAGAGAAAAAATTGATTTTTTTGAAGAACATGGAATTACAATTTTAGGTTCTTCTATGAAAAAAGCACAAACTCTTGATATACCTGCAATAGACCCTCAAATATTAATGCCCCTTGAAAATGACGATTATCAAGCTGTACTTGATATAGGCGGAAACCCTAAGGGTTCCCTTTCTTTGGGCAGATACAGAGATTTGCTTGCTAATAAAGGCTATGATCATTATTTTGTTATAAACAGGAACAGACCTGAAACAAAAGATGTTGCGGACATTGTAGCTTTTATTAAAAGCACCGAGGCCCACTCACAAACGAAAGTGACAGGCCTTATAAACACAACTCATATGCTTAAAGACACCAGTGTAGATGATATTTATTATGGTCAGGAAATTGTTGAAGAAGTCGCTAATCTTCTTAATCTTCCTGTTATTTACACAGTGGCTCTAAGTGATGTTGCGAAGAAGCTTGCTGAAGAAGGCTCTATAAAAAATGAAATCTTTCCAATAAATCTCTATTTCAGAGATAATTGGATGATATGAGGAGGAAAAAAATGGCAAAAGGCAGAGTGGAATTCAATGAAGTCAGATGCAAAGGATGCGGTCTTTGCGTAACGGCATGTCCTAAAAATGTAATTGAAATCAATCCACACAAAATTAATCAAAAGGGCTATAGCCCGGCAACCGCTGCTCGTCCGGAAGATTGTATAGCATGCTGTAATTGTGCTATAACTTGTCCGGATTCAGTAATTAGTGTTATTAAAATCGGATAAGGGGTGTAAAAATGACAAAAGTATTGATGAAGGGAAATGAAGCGGTAGGTGCAGCTGCAATTAAAGCAGGATGTAAATATTTCTTCGGTTATCCGATTACACCGCAATCAGAAATTCCCGAATATTTATCAAGAGAGCTTCCGAAAATTGACGGTTGCTTTTTACAAGCAGAATCAGAAGTAGCTGCAATTAATATGCTTTATGGTGCAGCAGGTGCAGGAGCAAGAGTTATGACATCTTCTTCTTCTCCAGGAATTTCTTTAAAACAAGAAGGTATTTCTTATATGGCAGGTGCCGAACTTCCATGTTTAGTTGTAAACATGATGAGAGGTGGCCCAGGTCTTGGTTCTATTCAACCATCACAAACTGATTATTTCCAATCTACAAGAGGTGGCGGAAACGGTGACTACAGAACAATAGTCCTTGCTCCTTCAACTGTTCAAGAAATGGTTGATCTTGTAATTTTAGGATTTGATCTTGCAGATAAATATCGTAACCCTGTTGTTCTTATGGGAGATGGTGTTTTAGGTCAAATGATGGAACCTGTTGAGTTTAAAGAATCTGGAGTAGAAAATATTCCTGATAAGCCTTGGGCTGCAACTGGTCAAGGAACAAGAAAAGAAAGAAATATTATTAACTCTATCTATCTTTCTCCAGAAGAAATGGAAGAACATAGTTTAGATTTAATGGCAAAATATAAAACAATCGAAGAAAATGAAATAAGAGTTGAAGAAGTTGGTCTTGATAAGGACTTAGACTTATTATTCTCTGCTTATGGAACAAGTGCAAGAGTTTGTAAAACTGCTATGACTATGCTTGAGGAAAAAGGATATAAGGTTGGTATTATAAGACCTATTACTTGCTGGCCTTTCCCCTATGATTCATACAAAAAAATACCTGAATCTTGTAAAGATATTCTTGTTGTAGAAATGAACCATGGACAAATGACTGACGATGTTAAAATTGGAACTCAAGGAAGACAAAATATTCATTTCTTCTGTAGACTTGGAGGAATGATTCCTTCTGCTGAAGAAGTTTATGAAGCAGCACTTAAGATTTTGGAGGAAAGAAAATGAAAAAACCGGTTTTAAATGAAAATGAAAAATGTATGTACACATACTCAGAAGGTTTGACCGATGAACCATTACACTATTGCCCCGGTTGCACTCACGGAATTATCCATAAACTTGTTGCTGAATGTTTAATTGAAATGGATTTACTTGATAAAGCTATAGGAGTTTGCCCTGTTGGATGTTCCGTACTTGCATATAAGTACTTTAACTGTGATATGTATGAAGCAGCTCATGGTAGAGCTCCTGCAGTAGCAACAGGTGTTAAAAGAGTTCATCCAGATAAATTTGTATTTACTTACCAAGGTGATGGAGACTTAGCATCAATCGGTACTGCAGAAATAGTTCACGTTGCTCATAGAGGAGAAAAAATTTCAACAATATTTGTAAACAATGCTATTTACGGTATGACTGGAGGCCAAATGGCTCCTACAACTTTAATAGGGCAAGTAACAACAACTTCTCCTTATGGTAGAGATGAAGCTTGGTCAGGTAAGCCTATAAGAATGGCAGAAATGCTTGCAACAATTGACGGTGCAAAATTTGTAGAAAGAGTATCTGTTGATACACCTGCAAATATTAGAAAAGCTAAAAAAGCTATTAAGGAATGTTTCCAATGTCAGCTTGACGGAAAAGGATTTGGTATTGTAGAAGTTCTTTCAACTTGCCCTACTAACTGGGGACTTCCAGCTGTAGATGCACTTCAATGGTTAAGAGATAATATGATTCCTTATTATCCTCTTGGAAACTTTAGAAGGGGTGAATAATATGACTACAAGAAAAATTGTAATGGCAGGTTTTGGTGGTCAAGGTGTTATGGCAATGGGACAACTTATTTCTTATGCCGGCATGCTTGAAGGTAAACACGTATCATGGTACCCTTCTTATGGTCCTGAAATGCGTGGAGGTGCTGCAAACTGTTCAGTTGTTGTTTCAACTGACCCTGTTGGAAGCCCTATTATAGCAGTTGCAGATGATGTAGTAGTAATGAACGAACCATCACTTGAGCTTTTTGAATCCCACGTTAAACCAGGCGGAAATCTTTTATTAAATTCTTCCTTAGTTCAATCTGAACCTACAAGAAAAGATATAAATGTTTATAAAATCCCTGTAAATGATATTGCAGGACAAATAGGTAATCCAAGAGTTGCCAACATGGTTATGCTTGGTGCATACTTAAAAGTTACTGGACTTGTTGAAAAAGATTCAGTTATAGCAGCTTTCACTAAAGTTTACGGAGATAAGAAAAAGAAATTAATTCCAATAAACGAAAAAGCCATAGGTGAAGGTCAAAAGGCTGTTGAAAGTCCTCAAACAAGTAACTTAGAAGGAAAGGTAAATAGAACTCCTGAGCAAAATTACAACTTAAGAGGCGGAGAAAATCCACAAGAAATTAGCTACATTAATGACATAAGAAAAATGGATAAAGAAGACGAAGAAAAAATATTCTCCAGCGAAATTAATATTGTAAAACAAGCTCTATTAAATGAAATTGAAGGTATAAACTACTTTAAAGTAAGTGCCTCTCAATTTAGCGGACAAGAAACAGCTAAAATTTTTGAATCTCTTGCTCATCAAGCAGATGAACACGTTGAATATTTAATGAAACTTAAAGATCAAATTGAAAAACATGAATCTGGTATTTTTGATAAAATTAAATCTGCTTTTGAAACTCAAAAAGAAGAAGAATGGTCAAAAATCAAAGCAGAAAGAACTCCAATGGCCCTTTCAATTTTCAATTTAGGTATGACTATTAAGAGAAACAACATAGAGTTCTATGAAAAAGCAAGGGAAAAATCAAATATTGAAGATGCAAAAAAACTTTACAAAGAACTTGCTTATTGGGAAAATTTCCAACTTGGCCAATTAAAAGAACAATATGAAATGTTAAAACGTGAATGGTGGAGTGATCAATCCTTCGCACCATATTAAAATTAAATAAGTTATTTTAATAAGCATAAATTTACACACTGTACAAAAAAGGTGATGAGAAAATATAATCTCATCACCTTTTTAATTCTTTAATTATTCTCATTCAACTTTATTTGTGTTATTATATATGTGTGTAAAAGAAATTATCCTTTTTTATATTTTTCTTATTTTTATTTTTTTACTTTCCTTAAAGAAAAACCGACTTTTTATAGTCGGTTTTTCTTTTTTTATTTTAAATATTTTTTAAGTTCATTAACCTTATCAGTCTTTTCCCAAGTTAAATCCAAATCATCTCTGCCAAAATGTCCATAAGAAGCAACTTGTTTGTAGATAGGTCTTAAAAGATCCAAGTTTTTAATTATAGCTGCAGGTCTTGGATCAAAATGCCTTTTAATAATTTCTTCAATTTCATTGTCGGAAAGTTTTCCAGTTCCGAAAGTTTCCACATAAATGGAAGTAGGTCTTGCAAGGCCTATAGCGTAAGCAAGTCCAATTTCACATCTATCTGCAAGTCCTGCTGCAACAATATTTTTTGCAATATATCTTGCATAATAACAAGCAGATCTGTCAACTTTTGTAGGATCTTTTCCACTGAAAGCCCCGCCACCATGACGAGCATATCCACCGTAAGTATCCACAATTATTTTTCTTCCAGTAAGTCCCGCATCACCCATAGGACCTCCAACAACAAATCTTCCTGTAGGATTTACAAAATACTTTGTATTTTCATCTAAAAGATCTTTTGGAACAATTTCATCAATTACATATTTTATTAAGTCTTCTTTTATTTTTTCATTTGAAACTTCCGGTGAATGTTGGCTGGAAATAACAATATTTTCTATTCTTACAGGCTCATTATCGTGATATTCCACAGTAACTTGAGTCTTTCCATCTGGTCTTAAATAATCTAATTTACCACTTTTTCTAACATCAGTAAGTTTTCTTGCAAGCTTATGAGCAAGACTTATAGGTAGGGGCATAAGTTCCTTTGTTTCTTTGCAAGCATAGCCAAACATAATTCCTTGGTCCCCTGCTCCAAGCTCGTCAAAATCTTTTGCTCCTTCTTTAAATCTGTCAACTCCCATGGCAATATCTTGAGATTGTTCTTTAACTGCACATAAGACTGCGCAGGTGTCAGCATCAAAACCGTATTTTGCTCTGTCATATCCTATCTCGCGAACTGTATCTCTTACAATTTGTGTAAAATCAACATAAGTTTTTGTGGAAATTTCTCCCGTAATAACTACCATACCTGTTGATGCCATTGTTTCACAAGCAACCCTTGCCTGCGGATCATCACTAATTATGGCATCAAGAATTGCATCTGAAATTTGATCGCAAACCTTGTCCGGATGCCCTTCTGTAACGGACTCCGATGTAAATAACCATTTTTTCATTTTTTTCCTCCGATATATTCTATAAAAATTAATACCTAAAAATAAAAAAACCTTAAACCGAAAGTTTAAGGCTGTCCTTATCTTTCGGAATTATCCGTGGGATTTAGCACCACTTACAGGTTGCCGGGTTTCATCGTGCCCATTCACTCCACCGCTCTCAATAAGGTATTAACTGCAAGTATAATATCACAAGTTTTTTTTTAATACAAACAAAATTTATTAAAAGTAAAAATTTTAATAAAAATAAGATACAATATTCATAGGTGAAATCATGATAAAAATTGACGGTTTAGTAGAAAAAATTATTTATAGAAATGATGAAAATGCTTGGACTGTTGCCTTAGTTACTACAGAAGATGGAAGCCTTACAGTAACAGGCAATGCTATAAAAATTGAAATTGGAAAAGAATATACCTTTGAAGGAGATTTTTTTGTCCACAAAAAATTTGGCGAACAATTTTCCTTTAAAAATTTAAATGAACATATTCCTACTTCAAAAGATGGCATTATAAAATATCTGTCCTCAGGCTTAATCCCCTTTATAGGAAGAAGAATGGCTGAAACCATCTATAAAAAATTTGGCGATGAAACTCTTTTAATCTTAGATAAGGAGCCGGAGAAACTTCTTCAGATTCACGGTATAGGCTCTAAAAAATTTGAAAAGATATCAGAATACCTTAAAGCAAATAAAGATGCCTCTAAGGTCATGTATGAGCTTTATAAATATGGAATTAGTCCATCGGCTGCCTTTAAAATTTATACTCTATACACAAATGAAACTTTAAATGTAATAAGGGAAAATCCCTATAGGATTGCAGACGAAATAAAGGGCATAGGTTTTAAAACAGCAGACTCCATCGCCCTTAAATTAGGCTATAAAAAAGATTCCAAGGAAAGGATAATATCAGCCTTAAAATGGACTATAAATTATGCAGTTAATGACGGCCACACCTATCTACCAAAAGATGTCCTAATAAAAAAATCTTCCAAAATTTTGGAAATTAATGAAGATTTAATTGAAGACCAAATTATAAATTTACAATTCAGTAAATATTTTTATCTTGAAAAAATAAATGACCAAATAAATTGCTACAAAGCCTCAATGTATAAGGAAGAAAATTATGTTGCCGGAAAACTTACAAAACTTTCCTTGCAAAAATTTGAACTTAAAAATAATATTGAAAATTCTATTAAAGAAATTGAAGAAAGAAAAAATATAAAACTTGCAGAAAATCAAAAAGAAGCAGTAAAAGAAGCTTTAACAGGAGGCCTTACAGTTATAACAGGAGGCCCTGGCACAGGAAAAACAACTACTTTAAAAACAATAATAGATTTGGCAGAAAAGGAAAACTTAAAAACAGTTCTTGCAGCTCCAACCGGTCGTGCAGCAAAGAGAATGGAAGAAGCAACTTTAAGAGAGGCTTCAACTATCCATAAATTATTGGAAATCACTCCTAATAGCGATTATTTTGAAATTGAAGAAATTGACGGAGATTTAATTATAGTTGATGAATGTTCCATGGTGGATTTGTTTTTAATGAGCACCCTTCTTAGGGCGGTAAAGGATAATTCCAGGCTTATCCTTGTGGGCGATAAAGACCAACTCCCTTCCGTTGGCGCAGGTAATGTCTTGTCCGACATAATAAATTCAAAAATAATAAATGTTGTCTACTTAAATAAAATTTTTAGACAAGAGGAAGGCTCTCTTATTGTAAAAAATGCCCACTTGATAAACAGCGGAAAAATGCCCCTTATAGACAATAAATCAAAGGACTTTTTCTTCATTCAAAGCCCCAATGTAAATGAAAGTTTAAATACCATAGTTGATCTTGTTAAAACAAGGCTTCCCGACTTTAAAAACTATGATTCTTTAAAGGATATACAAGTTTTATCTCCAACTAAAAAAGGTCTTACAGGAGTTGACAACTTAAATAAGGTCTTGCAAGAAAATTTAAATCCTCAAAATAAAAAAGAAGAGATAAAATTTATGGACACAATTTTTAGGCCTGGCGATAAGGTTATGCAAATAAAAAATAACTACAATCTCCAATATAAAATCGAAACTGAAAATTATCATGAAGAAGGTCAGGGAATTTTTAATGGAGAGCTGGGCTTTATAGAAAGTGTCGATGCAGACTCTGACACCATGACAATTGTTTTTGATGATGTAAAAAAAATAGAATACCAAAGAGAAAATTTTTCGGAGCTTACTTTGGCTTATGCAAGCACCGTCCACAAATCTCAAGGTTCGGAATTTCCAGCAGTAATAATTCCCCTCCACTCAGCCCCCTTTATGCTTATGACAAGAAATATAATCTATACAGGTATAACTAGGGCAAGTCGCATGGTCGTCCTTGTAGGAGAAATAAAATATTTAAAAACTATGGTGGAAAACAACCATCAAAATAAAAGATACTCATCTTTAGACAGAAAATTAATTGAAACAATGGAAAAGAGAAAAATTTATGGTTTTATATAAGTGTTCAAATTGCGGAGATAAAATTTACAAAAATTATCTTTGTAAAAATTGCTTTTCCCTCCTCACTTTTATAAATGAAGAAGTGGAAGAAGAAAATTATAAAATTTATATAATTTTAAAATACCAAGGACTTTTAAAAAATCTCCTTATAAATTTTAAATTTAAGGACTCAACCTTTCTATCAAAAGTTTTTGGAGATATTATGGCTGAAAAAATTTTATCCATGAATTTAATTTCAAAATATGATTTTTTCTGCCCCATACCCATGTATGAAAAAAATAGGCTTAAAAGAGGCTATAATCAAGTTGAATTAATTGGAGATTATATTAGTTCAAATACCCTTATGCCCTGTAAAAAAGCTTTGAAAAAAATAAAAGCTACAAAAGACCAGGTAGGCTTAAATAAAATTCAAAGAGAAAAAAATTTAAAAGGTGCCTTTTTTGCAGAAAATGTAGAAAATAAAAAAATACTTTTAATAGATGATATCTTTACCACAGGCTCAACTATAAAAGAAGCAAGAAAAGAACTAATAAAAAAAGGCGCCCTTAAAGTGGACGCTCTTGTTTTATGCTCTTGAATATTGGTCTTTCATATAATACTTGTCAATGTAATCCTCAAAGGTAATGGACTCATCTCTATAAGTTCCATCATCAAAAATTTCCACAATTCTATTTGCTATTGTTGAAATAAATTGATGGTCGTGAGAGGTGAAAAGTATATTTGACTTATAATTTATAAGACCGTTATTTACAGCTTCAATGCTTTCAAGATCCAGATGATTTGTAGGTTGATCAAAAATCAATACATTTGCCGGTTTAAGCATCATTTTTGAAAACATCATCCTTACCCTTTCTCCTCCAGAAAGAACATTAGCTTCTTTTAAAACCTCATCTCCAGAGAATAACATCTTACCCAAAAAACCTCTTAAATAAATTTCCGATTGTTCCTCAGAATATTGCCTTAAGAAATCTACTAAATTTAATTTTACATCTTCAAAAAATTTTGTATTATCTTTTGGAAAATATGAGTAAGTTATAGTTTGTCCCCACTTAAATTCTCCCTGATAATCTTCATCAGCCTTTGTTATTGTTTCAAAAAACTTGGTAATTGCCAGTTCATTTCCTATAAAGGCAATCTTATCATCTTTATTTACCCTCATGGAAAAATCTTTTAATAAATATCCCTCATCATTTTTTAGAGAAAGATTTTCTATATTTAAAATTTCATTTCCAACTTCTCTTGAAAGATCAAAACCTACAAAAGGATATCTCCTGGAAGAAGGTTTAATATCATCAAGAGTTATTTTATCAAGAAGTTTTTTCCTGCTGGTTGCCTGTCTGCTCTTAGACTTGTTTGCAGAAAAACGTCTTATAAATTCTTGAAGTTCTTTAATTTTTTCTTCTTTTTTCTTATTTTGATCCTTTGCCATCTTTAGAGCAAGTTGTGAAGAATCATACCAAAAATCGTAATTTCCCACAAACAAAGTAATCTTTCCAAAATCTATATCCACCATGTGAGTGCAAACTTCATTTAAAAAATACCTGTCGTGGCTTACAATAATTACAATTCCTTCAAAAGCCGCAAGAAAATCTTCAAGCCAAATAACCGCTTTTATATCAAGACCGTTTGTCGGCTCGTCAAGAAGTAAAATATCCGGCTTACCAAAAAGAGCTTGAGCAAGAAGAACCTTAACCTTTTCAGATTCTAAAAGTTCGCTCATATTTTTATAATGAAGATCAGTTCCTATTCCAAGACCCTGTAAAATTGTTGAAGCTTCAGATTCAGCTTCATAACCGTTCATTTCCATAAATTCTCCTTCAAGAGCCGCAGCTCTCAAACCATCTTCATCTGAAAAATCCGGTTTCATATATATGGCATCCTTTTCAGTTTTTATATCATATAATTTTTTATTGCCCATAATTACAGTGTTAAGAACATCATATTCATCAAAAGCATAGTGGTCCTGAGCAAGTTTACTCATTCTGGAATTCTTATCCATGGAAACATTTCCGCTTGTAGGATCTTTTTCCCCTGCAAGAATTTTTAAAAAAGTTGATTTTCCTGCTCCATTAGCCCCTATTACTCCGTAGCAGTTGCCGGGAGAAAAATTTAAATTTACATCATCAAAAAGTTTTTTATCTGGAAAAATTACACTTAAATTATTTACACTTAACATTTTTCACCATCCTTAATTCCTTAGAAATTATATCATAAAAAAATATTTTATCATCATTAAAAAATTTATGAAACTATAATCTTTGAATATTCTATTTGTATAAAGGGTAAATATTATATGAGGTGATATTATGAAAAAATTATCTTTATTTCTGGCATTTGTATTTTTATTTTCATCCCTAGTTACATACCCCTATGCAAGCCAAAAAAAAGTTAAAGCGGCAGACACTAAAGAAATTGAAAAAATTAAAAGTGTCTTTAATATTAAAGATAATATAGAATCTTTTAATATTGGTGAAAGCAAGAACGGAAACACTTATAGGAAACGCTACAATTGGATTTTTAAAAATAAAAACTCAATTACAGTAGTTGTTGATGGCAAGGGAAATATTATAAACTATTTTAGCCATAATGCTAAAGACTCAAAAAAAACTATAAATGTGGATAAGGATTTGATTGTAAAAAAGGCAAATGAATACCTTGAAAAAATAAATCCTCAACTTTTAAAGGACTTTAAACTTGAATCAACTAAATATTTTCTTAACAGCGGTCGTGTAAATTTATTCTTTTCAAGATATTACAAGGACATTAAGTTTTTATACTCAGACATAAATATGGAAATTAACCTTTCAGACCTTTCCCTATTTTCTTTTAACATATCAGGTTATTATGAATATCCTAAGATGCCTGAACCCAACCCTAAATATTCTTTAGAAGATGCTGCAAAAGAAATGAATAAACTTTATCCTCTAAGACTTTATTACTGTCCCTACACTGAAAATAAGGCGAAACCTGTCTATGGAATTTCTCAATTTTATTATCTTGATGCAGATACTCTTAAACCTGCAAAAAATATAAGAAACATGCCCTATGAAGAAGGTGCTAAAAGTGAAAATGCCATGGATACAAGTGAAAAAAATTCTTTAAGTCCAGAAGAAGAAAAGGGTTTAAAGGAAAGAAAGGAAACAAGGGAAATAAAAGATGCCATAGCTGTGGTTAAAGATTTAGTTCCTAAAAATCTTAAATTAACATCTTCATCATTATCAAAGATGGATAAGGAATATGTAATAAATTTGGAGTATTCTAATAAGTCTGATTACAGATCTTTTACCCTTGACGGAAAAAATTTAAATATTTTGTCTTACTACAAGGAAGCCCAAAATATGAAAAAGGCAAATATTGACAAGAAAACTGCCTTAAATTTAGGAAAAAATTTTTACAATAAGTATTCTTCAAAGATTTCCCCTATTGATTTTAATATTTACGATTACTATTCTGGAGCAAGTGATACAAGCATTAATTTTTACCAAGTTAAGAACAACATACCGATTTTAAACTCAGGTCTTGACCTTTTAATTGCCAACGGAAGCAAGGAAGTTATAAATTATAATACCTATTTATTTAAGGGCGACTTTGACAAAATTCCTGAAGATATTAAACCTCTTGATGAGGCTTTAAAGGCTTATTATGAAAAACTTGGCTTTGGTCTTGTATACACCCTTGAAAATAATAAGCCAAAACTGGTTTATGGTTTTACTAAAGATTTAAGCTATATGAATCCTAAAACTTTAGAGGTTAAAAATGCAAAAATAAATTATGAAAACCTTGAAAGCTCAAAATATAAAGATGAAATTACAAAATTAGCTGACTTTAATATAGGAATTAAAAATGCTGATGTAACTAGGACTGCCACTGAAAAAGATTTAGTCTTTTTACTTATGGTATGTGATTTTTCAGGAGAAAATATTCCTGTTCCCTATGAAAATTTTTCTGTAAGTAATTCAGATTTTTACAGAAGTTTTGAAGGCCTTAAAGATGACAGACCCTTAAAACTTTCTGTCGCAGCTAAAAATATTTTAAAAGCTAGAGGCATGATATATTTTGAAGACATTAAAAATTTAGATGCTTTCAACAAAGATTTATTTAAATCTTTTAAAGACGGGGACCTTGCTTATTTGGCAAATGCCTATGCTTTAGGTCTTTTTGGAAAAGATGAGATAAATAATGATGATTTAAAGCTCGATTATTTACTTCATATTATTTATAATTTAATGAATAATTTTAAGGGATAATCCTTAAATTTTATATGTTTATAATTTTAAAAGAGGACGGAAAACCGCCCTCTTTTTTTTATTATTAATGCAGTAATGGATTTTACGGTTTCCCTTTTTTACTTTTGTTGGATCTATGGACTAATTTATTTATCAGCGTGTATATTGTGAGAGAACAAAACTCGGCATTTTTTTATAAAATTTTTTATGCTTTAGGTAGAGCATTTTGTTAATTTATTTTTTTATGCTTCACGTAAAGCATTTTTTAAATATATTTTAATTTTGAATTAACATTTATTTTAAATTATTTAAGAAATCCTTTCATTTTAAACAAACTTCTTATTGCCACAACCTTTGAAAATCCTGTAGGGACCGGTT
>CAMQDG010000003.1 GCA_946999425.1 uncultured Peptoniphilus sp. | reverse complement strand
ACAATGTCATGCTTGGAATTTTTAATTTAATTCCATTGCCACCCTTAGATGGATCAAAAATTATAGCATCCTTTTTACCTTATAAATACCAATTTTACTTTTTTAAGTATGAAAAATATTTTTATATAGCTTTAATAGCTTTAATATTTTCGGGTTTTATAAATAATATTATAGGACCAATAATATTAAAAATAATAAACTTTTTTATAAATGTAGGAGCTTCTTTTTGGATAAATACAGGATTAATATAAAAACTTATGAAGGTCCCATGGACCTTCTTCTTGATTTAATAAAACAAAATGAAATAGACATATATGATATACCTATAGCAAAAATTACAGAACAATTTTTAGACTATCTTAAAACTATAGAAAAATTAAATCTTGAAATAACTTCAGATTTTATTTTAATGGCTGCAACCCTTATAGAGATAAAATCAAAAATGCTTTTGCCCAAACAAGTCTATGAAGATGAAGAAAATGAAGATGATATTGCAGATCCAAGAGCAGAACTTGTTCAAAAACTATTGGAGTATGAAAAGTTTAAGAAAATATCGAATGATCTAAAAGAATCTTTAGATTATGAATCAAAAGCATTTTATAAATTGCAAGAAGATTTTTCTTCAATAGATGAAAAGGATTTTTTGAAAAATTTGAATTTAAATAATTTGTTAAAAACTTTTAACAATATTATGGAAAAACATATTAATAAATTTGAAGTTTCAGAAATTATTCAAGAAAGTTTTTCAACAGAAGACGCAATTAAAATAATAAAAGTTATGTTAGAAGAAAATAAAAAAATAAGTTTTTTAGATTTAATAAAAAAATCCAATAAATCTGAAATAATAACTTATTTTTTATCAATTTTAGAAGCTATTAAAATGGGAATTTTATATGCTAAACAGAATAAAGATTTTGATGATATTATCTTATTAAGGAGAAAAGATGAATTATAAAGCTGCCATAGAAGCAATATTATTTGCATGGGGAGATCCTGTTAAAGTAAGTGATCTGGCAAAAATATTAGAAATAAAAGAATCAGAAACAAACTTAATAATTAATGAAATGGAAAGGGAATTTAATTTTGAAAATAGAGGACTAAGGATAATAAGGATCAATGACTCGATACAAATAAGTACTAAACCAGAGCTTTATTCTTATATAAATAATTTTATAAAAGACAAAAAGAAAAGAAATCTTTCTAATGCTGCTTTAGAAACCCTTTCAATCATTGCATATAAACAACCTGTAACAAAGATTGAGATAGAAGAAATTCGTGGAGTTAAATGTGACGGAACAATAAAACTTTTAAATGATTTAAATTTTATTGAAGAAAAAGGTAGATTAGATAGAATTGGAAAACCGATAATTTATGGCACAACTAATGATTTTTTAAAAAAGTTTGGTTTGGAAAAAATTGAAGATTTGCCTAAAATAGATGAGACTTTTGAAGAAATATCTTTTTTGGAGGAAAAATGAGATTACAAAAATTTATGGCTCATAGCGTAGTTGACTCTCGTAGAAAATGTGAAGAATATATATGCCAGGGTAGAGTTAAAGTAAATAATAAAATAATTACAGAACTAGGCACAGAAGTGGATCCCGAAAAAGATAAAGTATACTTTGATTCTAAGAGAATAAAATTAATAATAAAAAATACTTATGTAATTTTAAATAAGCCTTTAGGATATGTTTCAACAGTTTCTGATGAAAAAAATAGAAAAACTGTTATAGATTTGATAGATACAGAAAAAAGACTTTATCCCATAGGTAGACTTGATATAGATACAACAGGACTTTTACTTTTAACTGATGATGGATCCCTTGCACAAAAACTTACCCATCCATCTAATAAAATTTCAAAAACTTATATTGCAACAGTAAATGGAACTCCTACAAAAAGAGGATTAGAATATTTAAGAAAAGGAGCAACAATTAAAGGATATAAGTGTGCTCCTGCCAAGGTTAAAATTTTAAAAAGCTTTGAAGATGACAGTATAGTAGAAATAGAAATTCATGAAGGAAAGAATCATCAAGTAAAAAATATGTTTGAAAAAATCGGAAATCAAGTAAAAAAATTAAAAAGAATAAAAATGGGTCCAATAGAACTACTTGATTTAGAAATAGGAAATTATAGATATTTAACTGAAAATGAAGTTAAGGAATTAAAAAAATTATGATTTATTATAATTTTAAGCAAATACAAGATCGTCTTTTAGAAAGCCTAAGAGACGATTTAATATGTGTAGATGCAACAATAGGAAATGGACATGACACTTTAAAACTTTTAAAAAAATTTAACAATGGATTTGTATACGGATTTGACATACAAGAAATAGCCATTAAAAATACTGAAAAACTTTTGCGGGAAAATAATTTTTCAAACTATAAATTAATTTTAGATGGTCATGAAAAAATGGATAATTATGTCAAAAGTGCAGATTTAATAATATTTAATACTGGATATCTACCAAAATCCGATAAAAAAATAAAAACAAACAAAGAAACCACTTTAAAAGCTTTAGAAAAATCAATTTCAATTTTAAATAATAATGGTATTATTTTTTTTGTTCAATATATCGGTCATGAAGGATCCTTTGAAGAAGCTCAAGTTGTAGATGAATTTTTTAAAAGCTTAAATCAGAAAAATTATAGGGTTATAAAAACACAATTTTTTAATCAAATTAACAATCCGCCCATAATTTATATTGGAGAGAAATATGAGTAAAATTGCAATAATAGGAGCAGGACCAGCAGGCTTAATGGCAGCACTTCATGCTTCAGAGAAAAATCAAGTTACACTTTTTGAAAAAAATGAAAAAATAGGTAAAAAATTATTTATAACAGGAAAAGGGAGATGTAATATTACAAACAATTGTAGCTTAGATGAACTCTTAAATAATGTTTGTAAAAATAATAAGTTTTTGTATTCAGCATTTTCTAATTTTGACAACTTTGATACTATGAAATTTTTTGAAGACAGAGGATTAAATCTTAAAGTTGAAAGAGGAAATAGGGTTTTTCCAAAAAGTGATAAATCCTCTGACGTAATAAAAATATTTGAAAAAGAAATAAAAAGTAAAAATATAGATTTAAGATTAAATCATCAAGTAAAAAAAATAAGTAAAAGTAATGATATTTTTTTCGTAGATAAAGAAGAGTTTGACAAGGTAATTATTGCAACAGGGGGGTTAACCTATAAATCTACAGGTTCAACTGGAGACGGATATGAATTTGCAAAAAAATTTAATCATAAAATAAATAAAATATATCCATCTTTAGTTGGCATAAAATTAAAAAATGTTGAAAAAAGTTTACAGGGGCTTTCATTAAAAAATGTAAGACTCACAGTAAAAAGAAATAAGAAAATTATATACACAGATATAGGGGAAATGATGTTTACGCATTTTGGAATAACAGGTCCTTTAGTTCTCTCAGCTTCAGCATTTATTTCAGGGAAAGATAAAATAAAAATGTATATAGATTTAAAACCAGGCCTATCTTATGAAAAGTTAGATCTTAGGATTTTAAGAGATTTTAATGAAAATACTGGTAAAATGGCAAAAAATTCCTTAGATAAACTTTTACCCAAGTCTTTAATTCCTATAATCGCAAATAGAGCAAACTTAAAAAATATACTTACAAGTGAATTAAAAAAAGAAATAAGAGAAAAACTTATAGAAGAAATAAAAAATTTTAAAATTGAATATGATGACCTTTATGATTTAGACACAGGAATTATAACAAGAGGTGGTGTAGATTTAAAATCAATAAATCCTAAAAGTATGGAAAGTAATATTGTTGAGGGACTTTACTTTTGTGGAGAAGTTTTAGATATTGATGCCTTGACAGGAGGATTTAATTTACAAATAGCTTGGTCTACAGGATTTGTTGCAGGTAGCTTATCTTGATTAAAAAAATTTTTTAAATTATAATTGTTAAATAACATCACTAACTTTGTTAGTGATTTTTTTGGAGGAAAAATGATTTCTATAGCAATTGATGGACCTGCTGGAAGTGGCAAAAGTACGATAGCCAAACTTATAGCTGAAAAGTTAGATATTGAATATATTGATACAGGAGCTATGTATAGGGCAGTCGCTCTCTATAAAAAAGAAAATAATTTATCCATTGATCAACTTGTAAAAAATCTTAATAAGATAAATATTGATTATAAAAAAGGAAAAATTTTTTTAAATGAAAAAGATATTTCAAATTTTATAAGGACTGAAGAAATTTCAAAACTTGCATCAGAAATATCTAAAAATGATTTTGTTCGTGAAAAATTAGTAGATATTCAAAGAAATTTATCAAAATCAAAATCTATTGTAATGGAGGGCAGAGATATAGGCTCAGTAGTTTTACCCAATGCAAGTAATAAATTCTATATTGATGCTTCACCTGCAATACGAGCAAAAAGAAGATATGAACAATTAAAAGAAAAGGGAATTTCAGCAGACTTAAAGAATATTGAAGAAGATATATTAAAAAGAGATAAAAATGATAAAACAAGAAAGAATTCACCGTTAACTTTAGTAGAAGACGCAAAATATATAGATACTTCAAATATGAATATAGAAAATGTTATTGATGAAATAATAAGTGTAGTAAGGAGTAATAATGCTTTATAATATCTTAAGAGTCGTTGCAAGATTTATCCACAACATAGTGTATTATCCAGAAATAATAGGAATAGAAAATATTCCTGACCAAGGTCCTCTTATAATAATTGGAAATCATAAAACTTTATGGGATCCGATATTATTAACAAGTTATATAAAGAACAGAAAAATTCATTGGATGGGAAAAGAAGAGCTTTGGAGAAATAAAATTTTAGCATTTTTTTTAGATATTTTAGGTGCATTTCCTGTAAATAGAAAAGAAGCAGATATAGATGCTGTAAAAAAATCTTTAAAAATATTAAAAAATAATGAAGTGTTAGGAATCTTTCCGGAAGGAACAAGGGTGAAAAAATTTGATACATCAATGATTAAATCTGGAACAGCAATGATTGCTCAAAAAACAGGAGCAATTGTTGTTCCTATTTATATTGAAGGGGATTATAAGCTTTTTAAGCAAATGAAAATTAAGGTTAGAAAACCAATAGACTTTAAAAAAATACCCAAAATGTCTAATGAAGAATATAAAGAGCTTTCTGTAGATTTAATGAAAAAAGTATATTTTGGTGATTAAATGGAAATAATAATAGCTAAAAGTGCAGGCTTTTGTTTTGGCGTTAAAAGAGCGGTAAAAATGGCTTTTGAAGCTTCAGATGAAGAAACTTATTCAATTGGAGATCTTGTTCATAATCCTATTGTTGTAGAAAATTTAAAAAAAAATGGAGTTAAGCCATATAATGAAAATATAAAAAATAAAAAAGTTATTATTAGAAGCCATGGAATCCATAAAAAATTATTTGATAAAATAAAAAGTGATAACCAAGTGATAGATTGTGTTTGTCCAAAAGTTAAATATGTATATAAACTTGTGGAAACTCATAAAGATAAATATCAAATTGTAATTATAGGATCGAAAAATCACCCTGAAGTAATAGGGATAAATTCTTACGCAGATGATAAAGCCATAATTATAGAAAGTTTAGAAGATATAAAATATATTAAAAATAAACCTACTTTTATAGTAAGTCAGACTACAAGTAATCAAAACTTTTTCAAAAATGCAATAAATATGATAAAATCTATTTTAAATGACGATATTATAGTTTATAATACTATATGTAATGCGACTAAAACAAGACAGGATGAAGCTATTGAATTGTCTAAAAAAGTTGACGCTATGATTATATTAGGTGGTAAAAACTCATCTAATACAAAAAAACTTGCTCAATTGTCTGAGATTAATTGCAAACATGTTTATCTGATAGAGACAATAAAAGACATTGATTTAAGTATTTTAAAAAATTTTAATAAAATAGGTATTACTGCCGGAGCATCTACTCCGGATTCAGTAATCAAGGAGGCTGTTAGTAGTATGGAAAATTATGACAACAATGAAATGATGGAAGCCATCGAAAATTCTTTTAAAAGAATTAGAAGAGGCGAAATTGTAGAAGGAGAAGTATTATACGTTACCGACAATGAAATAATGGTAAATATCGGATATAGATCTGATGGAATTATTTCAAAGGAAGAACTATCATCTAATCCCGATATAAAACCATCTGATTTGTTTAAACCTGGCGATCACATTCAAGTTTGCATTGTAAAAATGGATGATGGCGACGGAAATGTTGTTCTCTCTTACAGAAGAGTAGAAAACATGAAAATCTGGGACGAAATTGGCGAAAAATTTGAAAACAAAGAACATGTTAATGCAACTGTAAAATCAGTTGTAAAGGGTGGCTTAACTGCTGATCTTGATGGAGTTAATGCTTTTATACCCGCATCACATGCTTCAATGAGATTTCAAAAAGACCTTTCAAAATTCATAGGTCAAAACCTTGAATGTGAAATTATAGATTTCGACAAAGCTAAGAGAAAAGTTGTTCTTTCTAGAAAGAATGTAGAAAATGGAGAATTTGAAGCTAAAAAGAAAGCTGTATATGAAAATCTTCATGAAGGCGACATAATAGAAGGAACTGTTCAAAGGCTAACTAATTTTGGAGCTTTTGTAGATGTTGGAGGAGTTGATGGTTTAATTCATATTTCAGAACTTTCATGGAATAGGGTAAAACATCCCTCAGATATTGTTTCTCCTGGACAAGTTGTTGAAGTTCAAGTTTTAAACCTTGATGAAGATAAAAATAGAATCGCTCTTGGATTAAAACAAACTACTAAGAGACCATGGGATGTTTTTGTTTCAACTGTAGAAGTTGGCGATACAGTTAAAGGACGTGTTGTAAACCTTCTTGATTTTGGAGCTTTTGTAAGACTTGAATCCGGTGTAGATGGACTTCTTCATGTTTCTCAAATAGCAAGAGAACACATTGAAAAACCATCAGATGTATTAAATATAGGCGATGAAGTAACAGTTAAAGTTACAGATATAGATGAAGAAAATAAAAAGATATCTCTTTCTATAAAAGCACTTCTACCTGAGCCAGAGAAAAAAGAAAAACCAGTAGAAGAAAAGGAAGAAAAACCAAAAGAAAAGGTTAAAGAAAAACATTTTGAAAAGCATGAAGAAAATAAAGTGCCTGAAATAAAACAAGATGATTTCAATACAACAATTGGAGATTTAATAAACATTGATTTAAACGATGTAACAAAATAATTTAAAAGCTTCCCTTTAAAGGGGAGCTTTTTTTAGGAGAAAATATGCTATTAAAAGGAAAAGAACTTGCAGACTTAATAAGAACTGAAATAAAAACAGATGTTGAAAATCTTAAAAATAAAAATATTATACCGACATTGGCAATAATAAGACTGGGAGATGAAGTTGCTGATATATCCTATGAAAATATGCTAAGAAAAAATTGTGAAAATTTAGATATCAAACTTGATATTTATAAATTTGAAAGAGATGAAAAAACTGAAATTATAAAAAATAAAATTTTAGAACTTAATGATGACCATAAAGTTGGCGGAATCTTAATATTCAGACCATTGCCAAAATCTTTAGATGAAGATTTAATAAATAACACAATCAGTCCAGAAAAAGATATTGATTGTATGAACCCCTTAAACAAAGCAAAACTTTATATTGGAGAAACTAATGGATTTATGCCTTTATCTCCTTTAGCAGCATCTTTTTTGCTTGATTATTACGGATTTGATTTAGAAGGTAAAGATTGTCTTATAATTAATAAATCAACAGTAGTAGGTAAACCATTGACCATGTTACTTTTATCAAAAGGCGCAACTGTTACTATTGCTCATTCAAAAACAAAAAATTTAAAGGAAAAATGTAAAAATTCCGACTTTATATTCACCGCTATGGGTAGAGCTGAAATGTTGAACATGGAATATTTTACGAAAGACAGCGTAATAATAGATATAGGTTTTAGTAGAAATAAAAATGGAAAATTATGCGGAGATATAGATTTTGATAATGTTGTAAATAAAGTAAAATCAATAAGTCCTGTTCCAGGAGGAGTAGGTCCATTAACTAATGTACTTTTAATTAAACAATTACTAAAATTTTATAAATAATTGTTCAAAATCTGCCGATGTGTTATATTAAAAAGAGATAGAAATATCTCTTTTTATTTTTTTATGGAGACAAAATGTCGATTGAATTAATACTTCTAGCAATAATTTTAAAATTTATAAAAAATAAAAATTTTAAATTTTTTGATAAAATTAAATTTAGACATTATTGGATTTTGTTTGTAGGTCTTAGCATTTTTATAGCAATAAATTTTTTTAATAATGAATTTTTTGTAAACAATTATTTTATCTTAAATTTAACAGCAAATATATTTCTTATTATATTTTGCTTTTTACAGAAAAATAATTTTATGAAAATATTAGCTTTAGGAATAAGTTTAAATATGATAGTTTTCTCTATTAATGGTAAAATGCCTGTAGACATAAAAGCCGCCAAAATGGCCTTATCCGATGAAAAATTCGATTTAATAAAAAATGGATACTCTTTGAGTCACGGTTTTTTCGAAAATCCTAAATTTCATATTTTGTCTGATATAATTCCAATTCCAAAATCTTATATTTATTCAAGAGTAATAAGTTTTGGAGATATTTTAATATCCATTTCCAGTTTTTTGTATATTTTATTTATAGAGGAGAGTGAAAAATGAATTCACTTTTAAATTTTTTTAATTTAATAAGATTTAGAGACATAATAGATATTGTAATAGTATCGATACTGTTTTATTATGTAATGAACATAATAAAGGGAACAAGAGCTGAGCAATTAAGTAAGGGGATAGTTGTATTGCTTATAGTTACAAAATTAAGCGACGCCCTTCAACTTTATACAGTAAAGTGGATTTTTTCCAATATAATGAATTTCGGTCTTATTGCAGTATTAATTGTTTTTCAACCAGAGCTCAGAAAAGGCCTTGAATTTTTAGGAAGAACTTCATCTATAAAAAATACCATACAAAACTCATTTACAAATGTTTCAAATACAGTGAATGAAATCTGTGATGCCGTAGCTTCTTTAAGTAGACAAAAAATAGGTGCTTTAATAGTTTTTGAAAAAAAGACAGGTCTTGAAGATATTGCAGATACTGGAACACGTCTTGATTCTTTTGTATCAAGTGGGCTTATAAT
Organism: uncultured Peptoniphilus sp.; assembly: GCA_946999425.1. GTDB lineage: Bacteria > Bacillota > Clostridia > Tissierellales > Peptoniphilaceae > Peptoniphilus_B. Next base: position 44,503 of record CAMQDG010000003.1, on the reverse strand, counting down.
TAATATTTTTATTCCAAACACTCCCTTGCATGATGGAGCGGTAATAATAAAAAATGATAGAATTAAAGCTGCTGCTTGTTTTTTACCTTTAACGGACAACAATACCCTATCTAAAGAACTTGGAACAAGGCATAGGGCAGGGATAGGAGTTACAGAAAGAAGTGATGCACTTTCTCTAATAGTAAGTGAAGAAACAGGATCAATCTCTATTGCTCAAAATGGTCAAATCTCTCGTTATTTGGACATTGAAACTCTCAAAAAAGTTTTAACAGACTTATATACATCTGATATAGAAAATTCTAAAGTATTTAATTTTATTAAAGGCAATGAAAGTAAGGTAGAAGAAGATGAAAAATAATTTTATAAAAAATTATATAAATAACAATTTTATGTTAAAATTATTTTCAATAATTTTTGCATTATTACTTTGGTCCTATGTTATTAATGAAGTCGATCCTGAAAGAACCGACATGGAAAGAAATATTAATGTAAGAATTGAGAATGTAGCATCTCTAAGAGAAAATAATTTAGCGTTAATTTCTCCAACTGAAGTAACTACAAATGTAATTGTAAAAGGGAAAAACTCAGCTATGAGAAATTTAAGAAGAGAAGCTATAATTGCAAGAGTAGATTTATCTGGATATAATGCGGGTGAGCATACTGTACCAATTGTAATAAATACTTTAGATCCAGGAATATCAGTTGATAAATTTGATCCTAAAAGTGTTGTTTTTAAAATTGATGAAAATATCAAAAGAAGAATGACAGTTGATATAGAAACCAAAGGTAATCTTAAAGAAGATTTCATTTTAGGCAAGATAAAAAAATCCACAGAGGTTCAGGTAAGCGGTGCTAAAACTTTTGTTGAAAATATAGACAAACTGGTTGCAGTTGTTGATATAACAAATAGAGATGAATCAACAGTTCTTCCAGTTAAAATTATTGCATATGACAAGGATAAAGAAGAATTAAATAATGTAAAAATAAATCCAGATACTATTGATGTGGAAGTTCCTGTTTTAATGACAAAGACAGTACCAGTTAAACTTAAAACTTATGGATTTTCCAATAAAATTTCAGAAAGCAGTGTAACAATAGAGCCAAATGCAGTTTCTATAAAAGGAAATACTGCGGTTTTAAATAAAATATCTGAAATATCAACTAAGCCAATAAGCTTAAGTGATATTGAAGAGGGTATTGCTGATGTAAAATTAAATTTGCCTGAAGGTGTAAGTTTGGTTGAACATGAGGCTAAATTTGTAGTAAAATTTTCAGTAACAAGTAATGTTTTAAACTAGGAGGTAGCAATGGAGTATATTGGAGAGGGTTTAACTTTTGATGACATTTTATTAATGCCAAGTTTTTCAAAAGTTCTTCCTAATGAAGTAGACTTAAAAACAAAACTTACAAATGAAATTCAGTTAAACATACCACTTATAAGTGCAGGTATGGACACTGTAACTGAATCACAAATGGCAATAGCAATGGCCCGAGAAGGTGGAATAGGCATTATTCACAAGAACATGTCTATTGAAGAACAGGCTATTGAAGTAGACAAGGTAAAAAGAAGCGAACACGGAGTCATAACAGATCCATTTTACCTTTCAAGAAATCATACAATACAAGATGCTTCTGATATAATGAGCCATTATAAAATTAGCGGTGTTCCAATAGTTGAAGAAAACAGAAAGCTCGTTGGGATAATAACAAATAGAGATATTAGATTTGAAGACAATATGGAAAAGCCAATAGAAGAAGTTATGACTAAGGATCACCTAATAACTGGCAATGAACATATTACCATGGAAGAAGCACTTAAAGTTTTAAAAAAATATAAGATTGAAAAACTTCCACTTGTTGATAAAGAAAATAAATTAACTGGATTAATAACAATAAAAGATATAGAAAAAATTGAACAATACCCAAATTCAGCAAGAGATAAAACTGGAAGACTTCTTGCAGGAGCTGCTGTAGGTGTTACAAAAGACGTTTTGGATAGGGTAAAAGCTCTTGTTAAATCTAAAATAGACGTAATTGTTATTGACACAGCCCATGGTCAATCACAAGGTGTTTTAGAAACTGTTAAAAAAATAAAAAAAGCCTATCCTGAAATACAATTAATTGTTGGAAATGTTGCAACTTATCAGGGCACAGTTGATTTAATAAAAGCAGGTGCCGATTGTGTAAAAATTGGTATAGGCCCTGGATCAATTTGTACTACAAGAGTTGTATCAGGTGTTGGAGTTCCTCAAATCACAGCTATACTCGAAGCAGCTAAGGCAGCTCGTGAGTTTAATATACCAATTATTGCAGACGGTGGTATAAAATATTCCGGAGATATTACAAAAGCAATAGCTGCCGGTGGAGATGTAGTAATGATAGGATCACTTTTCGCTGGAACAGATGAGTCACCTGGAGAAGAAATTTTCGTTGAAGGAAGAAGATTTAAAACTTATAGAGGAATGGGTTCTATAGGAGCCATGAATGCAGGTAGTAAGGATAGATACTTCCAAAATAATACAAAAAAATTAGTTCCTGAAGGCGTAGAAGGCCGTGTACCGTTTAAAGGAAAGGTTGGAGAGGTAATATATCAACTTATGGGTGGACTTCGCTCAGGAATGGGATATGTTGGTGCTAAGGATATAAATGCACTAAAGACTAATACAAAGTTTATGAAAATCACTCCTGCAACATTACAAGAAAATCATCCGCACAATATTACTATCACAAGAGAGTCTCCAAATTATATAAGCAAATAGAAAATTTAATAAAAATAAAAAATAACCATTCTAAATTTAGAATGGTTATTTTAATAGGTAACTTTATTTGTTTTCCAAGTATCTTTTTTATAAAAATATAAAATAATTATTAAAAAAGTTAAATCATATAAGGGATAGGAAAAAGTTATAAATTTAAATGGTAAATTTAATCCATAGGTTACGAAAGCCGCAAATGGAAGTTGAATTAACCACTGAGGTACAAGGGTTGCTATTAAAAGGGGTTTAGTATAACCAGATCCCATAAAAGCAACACTCTTGCCCAAAGAGTATGCCTCAAGAGGAAGACTTATACTTACATAAGGGGCGATAGAAACTCCTATATTTAAAATATTTTGATCATGACTGAAAAGCATAAATGCTTGCTTTGAAAAAATTATAAATAAAAAAGTAAAAACAGACATAATATAAGCATTTAACCTTGCAGAAATATCAGCGGCTCTTTTAGCATAATCAATATTTTTTTCTCCGATTAAATGTCCTACAACAACACTACCTCCCATCATAAATCCTTCAAGGGGCATAAAGGCAAACATCATAAGTTTTGATATAATTCCTATAACTGTTATTTCGGCATCTCCGTAGTGGGCTATAAATTTCATTAATACAGCCAAAAATAAGCTTCTTGTGAAGTTTTCCACTGCACTGGGAAATCCTATAGTTAAAAGTTTTTTATCAATATCTCTATTCATTTTTAAAAGTCCTTTTAAAGATACTTTTATATTATTTTTATTGCTATAAAGAAAATATCCTCCAATAATAAGAGTTAAAATTGTAGATAATACTGTGGCAAGAGCAGCTCCGAATACACCTAAATTAAAACCTTTAATTCCAATGAAGGGGACTTTTTCAAACATAAGAATAGGATCCAATATAATATTAAAAATAGTTGCTATAGTCATTATCCTCATTGGAGTTTTTGAATCTCCGTGACACCTGAAAATAGTGTTTATAGAATAAGATGCAAACATGAGAGGAATAAAAAAGATTCTTAGATAGCCATAATCCATTGCATATTTAATTGTATATGGATTTTTAGAATATAAACCGAGAATTGGTTTTAAAAAAATAAAAAGCAGAAGTCCTGATAAAATTCCCATAATAATTTTGAAACTTATGGCTTGTTCGGAAACAATTCTTGTTCTATCATAATCTTTTTTACCGTGATATTGTGAAATTAAAGAAACGCTGCTTGCACCAATAAGTTCGTTAAAAAAGGTGAATAGCCAAAATACCGTAGTAAATATTGTAACTCCCGCAAGGGCTGTTTTTGAAATTTTTCCTATCCAAATCATATCAACAAGATCATAGAGAGTTTCAAGTAAAAATGAAATCATTGAAGGATAAGCGAGATTCCATATATTTTTTGTCAATTTTTTATCAATTGTTTTATAATCCATGAATTTATAATACTTTAATAAAAATTTAATTTCAACAAATAAGTTAAATCAATACAAATGTTTGAGTTTTTAATTTTATTTCTCTATAATTAATTAAGAAGGTGATATTATGAAAACAAAAATTTTACTTGTAGAAGATGAAGCATCAATAAGAAAATTTGTAAAAATAAATCTTGAAAGAGAAGGCTATGACGTTTATGAAGCTGAATCCGGAGAAATTGGAATCGAAACGGCAAGAAGAGAAAATCCTCAAATTGTTGTTCTTGATGTAATGTTACCTGGAATTGACGGATTTGAAGTTTGCAACACTTTAAGAAAAGAATTTCCAGATTTAGGAATTATTATGCTCACAGCAAAAGCCGAAGACTATGACAAAATTATGGGATTACAATATGGGACTGATGATTATATGACAAAACCCTTTAATCCAACAGAACTTACCTTAAGAATAAAATCTTTGGAACGTCGTGTAAATCCTGATGAAAATTCAAGTTCAAAAATTATATATGACCATCCTTTTAAACTGGATGTATATTCCAGAAAATTTTATAAAGATGATAAGGAAATAGAGCTAACTCCAACAGAATTTCACATTGTTAAAAATTTTATGGAGTATCCAGGGCGAGCTATGAAGAGAAATGAAATTTTAAATATGGTTTGGGGCGATGATTTTGTTGGAGATTCTAAGATAGTAGATGTAAATATAAGAAGATTAAGGTCAAAAATAGAAGAAAATCCTGCAAAACCCAAATACATAGAAACTGTGTGGGGTCTTGGATATAGATGGAAAAATGAGGAATGAAAAAAAGTTTAGGAAAAAGAATAACACAATCATTTTTACTTATACTAATTACAATTATAATAATAACTGATGCATTACTTATATTTGGTATAAGAGAGTTTTACTACAAATCTCTTGAAAATACCTTAATTAATAGAATTAAAATAAGTATGGATTTTTTCTATAAAAATTACTCTGATAAAAGTCTTTTAGAAATTGTTACCGAAGAAGATGAATTAATCCTTTATGAAACAGACTCAGAAGTTCAGATAATTGATGAAAAAGGCAGACTTTTGTATGACACAATAGGAGTAATATCCAATGAAAAAATTTCAACTCCAGATATAGATAATGCTAAAAATGAAAGCATAGGAACTTGGATTGGAAAATCCAATTCAACAAATGAAATGGTATTAGTAGTAACAAGTGCAATTTATAAAGAAGATAAAATAATCGGATATATTCGCTATATAGCATCTTTGGAAATTGCTAATAAAGCTATTATAAGATGTCTTGTTATTATAATAGCTATAATTGCTCTTATTATTGTAATAGCAGGCCTTTTTAGTTTGATTTTTAGCAAATCAATAACTGATTCAATTAATGAAGTAATAGCAGTAGCAAATAAACTTACAGATGGTCAGTATAAATCACGGGCAAATATTCATACTAATGACGAATTGGAAGAACTTTCAAATTCTATAAATAAATTAGGGGAAGAAATTGTAAATAAGGATAAAATTAAAAATGATTTTATTTCTTCAATTTCTCATGAACTGAGAACTCCATTAACATCTATAAAAGGTTGGGCTGTAGTTTTAAAAGACTCTGATCCATCAAACGAGGAATTAATTTCTGACGGCCTTAATATTATCGAGAAAGAATCTGATAGGCTTTCAAAGATGGTTGAAGAACTTTTGGATTTTTCAAGATACATTTCAGGAAGAATAAAACTTGAAAAAGAGCCTTTTAATATAAGTCAAACTTGCATAGAAGTTCAAAAGCAAATGGGAATAAGAGCAGAACTTAATAAAATTGAATTTATAAGCGATTTATACAGCGAGCCTGTTCTTACAATAGGTGATGAAAATAGAATCAGACAAATAATAATAAATTTAATTGACAATGCAATAAAATTTACTTCAGAAAATGGATGGGTAAAGTTGGAAACAAAGCTTGAAGGAGATAATTTTTTAATTTCAGTTTCCGATAATGGTTTGGGAATGTCAAAAGAAGAGTTGTTACATGTAAAAGAAAAGTTTTATAAAGGGAAACACTCTAAATCCCATAGTGGATTAGGTCTTTCCATATCAGATGAAATTGCAAAACTTCATGGAGGAAAGTTGGAAATTTTTTCTGAACTAAATCTTGGAACTGTAGTAAAAGTAACGATTCCAATAATTAAGGAAGGACAGACAATATGAAAAAATTTATTTTAATTATACTTTCATTTTTTATTCTTACATCTTGTTCTTTCATGGAAGAAACTTCGAATAAAATAGTTCCACCCACTTTAACCGAATCTCCAATTAAGGGAAAGTGGACAATTTCTAAAATTATTTTTGGAAATGATAAATTGGAAGATAGCTTCGGAATTAAAAATTATATAGGAAAAGAAAGTGCCTTTACTGTATCTGGTGCTGTAATAGGAGATTATTATATAAAAGATCCGGCTTATAAAACAAGTTTAGTTAAGCCTGATAAATTTTTAAACAATAAGTATAATTTTAATGCAGAAAAGCTGGGTATAAAGGGAGATAAGATTAATATAATTGATGTCTATGAAAAAAATGAACCTTTTTGTGAAATTTTGTATGAAAATTCTGAAAATGCATATCTTGTTTTTAATGGTATGGGGAATACTTTTTTAAAACTTTCTTTGGTTAAGGAAGATATTTCAGAAGAAGATTTTCAAAAAATAGTCGCATCAATTGAAGATTCTAAAGACGATAGAGAAAGTAAAGAATCTCAAAATGGATTTTTACTTGGATTAAAAGTTGATGAAAATCAATATAAAACCCTTTATTTTAATATTCAAGGAAATAAATTACAGTCGGTAGATAGTCTTAATTATTTAATTTTTCCGAAAAATAATGAATTTTTAAAAGTTAAATTAGAAAATGAAGATGGAAATGATATATTAAAATTTATTTCCAATGAAAGCAATAATGTAGTCTATACAGATGATAATAAAGTAAGTTCAAAAGAATTATCTTTTATAACCGAAGATTATTTTTCTTATGAAAGCCTTGATAAGGATAAAAATAAAAAATTTTCTACCTTTAAATTCGAAAATGTTGGTAATCTCACAAAAATAGATTTAGATGATATTACTAAAAACGGTCTTAAAATTTTTAAAGATCATCTAAAAACAATTGAAAGGGAAAATATTAAAGCTACAATTGATATTGCAAATATTGCCTTAAAAAGGGATAATGGATATTGGAAATTGTTTGGAAGAATAAATTTTGATGAATCTGAAAAATATGTTGATTTTGATGTAAATACAATTTTACCTAAAAATATTATAAAGAATGAAGTTTTATCTATTCCCATGACAAGTATTAAAAATAGTTTACCAAATGTTAAAGATGCTTTCACATCTCCTAACAATAAAATTTTAATTACTTTGGAAAATAATTTAATAAAAGTCTATAATATTGAAAAGGGTAAGATAGATGCTAAACCAATATATTCATTGGAAGTTAACAAGGCGAGAGTTGTAATGACTGAATGGAGTATTGGAAACTATACAAATATTTGGGAAAAATATATTAAATCTTTGGGAGGAAGCCATGAGCAAGTTAGTCACTGAACTAATTGATATATTAAAAAATAATTCAGAATATATGACCATAGCACTTTTAACAATAGTTGCAGCTATTGTAATAACTCTTGTAATAAATTTTATTGCAAGAAAATTAAAATTTGTAAAATATCTCCCAGGTCTTGTTTTTACATTTATAGGACTTTTTTCTATTTTCTCAGTTATGGGGAGGCTTTTTGAATCAAATAGCTTAAATAATATTTTAATTTTTATTATATTTATTTCTGCTGGAATAGTATCTTTATTATTAGCTCTTATTTTAGGTATATTAAGCAATTAGCACGTGAATTCACGTGCTAATTTTATTTTTTCATCTCTTCTTAAACCTTTAATGGCTATTTCTCTTTTTAAAGCTTGAGACCTATTAGGACATTTTTCAAAATAAATTAATTTTACAGGAGTTCTTGATCTTGTATATTTTGCACCTTTTTTTAGATTGTGCATTTTCATTCTCTTTTCTAAATCATTTGTAATTCCTGTATAGATTGAGTCATCACTGCATCTTACCATATATACAAAATAATTATTCATCAAAATCTTCCCTTAAAACTTTTTTTATTAAATCTATATCAAATCCCTTATTAAACATAGCACTTGTTAGTTTATAGTAGTAATTTTTGTCAGTGCTTTTCAAAGTTTTTCTCTTTAAAGCTATGGATTTTTTTAAATTTTCTCTTTCAACATCTTCTGATAATTCCATAAGGGCAATATCTATAAATTTTTCCGGTATTTTTTTTTCTCTTAATTTAAAAATAATTTTATTCTTTCCATATTTATAAATATTTTGCCTATCCAAGCTATAAGCCCTTGCATAATCAAGATCATCTAAATATTTTATGGAATATAAATAATTTATAACTTGGTCTATTATATTTTCTTCAAAGTCTTTAGTTTTTAAGTATAAACGAACTTGGTATTCTGATTTCATATTTTTTAAATATCTAAGAGCAAGATTTTTTGCAGTGTCATACTGATCAAAATATTTAAATTCTTCTGTCATATCTCTATCTAATTCTTTACCAACATAAAGATTAAACTTGATCAAAGTTCCCTGTCTTACTTCTATATTCTTATTTTCAAAATAAACTGTATATAATTTTTCTTTTTTATCATAATCAATTTTTTTTATAATCATTTCTTACCTCGTAAATAGTTTATCATAAGTTCCCTAAAGTAGTAAAACTCTATACCAATTTAAACTTTTGTGATAATATATGAATAGTAATTTTAAGGGGTGTTAAATGTTTGAGATAGTTTCACAAGTACTAAAATATGTATTCATACTTATAATTTATCTTTTTATTTTTAGTATTATAAGGCTTATGTACTTGGACATTAAGTCTATGGGTTCAAAGGGAGCCAATATAGATTCCGCTTATTTAAAGGTTGTAAACAGACTGGATTCTTTGGATTTTAAAATGCAGGAATACTATGTTTTAAATAAAAAATTGACAATGGGAAGATCTTCTAAAAATACAATTTGCATTAAAGATAAATTTGTAAGTAAATTTCATCTTCAAATTTTTGAGGACAAGGGCTCTTATTTTATAGAAGATTTAAACTCTGCTAATGGAACTTTTTTAAATGGCGAAAAAATTGAAGATATAATAGAACTTCAAAATGGAGATAAAATTGGGGTAGGTTTAATCCAATTTATTTATGTGGATACTAGGGGGCAGTAGAGCTAAATGTTAAATTATATTACTAAATTTAGAAGGCCTCGAGATCTTTTACTTATTTTTGAACTTTTAGCCTTTTTATTATTGTTTTTTAAGAACAATAAACATGTAGACACTTATATTTGTATACTTTTTATTGGTCTTGTCTTAATTATATACATTTCAAATTTTATTCTTGGAAAAATATCTTCTGGAGATAATTATATATTTTTAATTGTTTCTATGCTTCTTTCTCTTGGACTTGTAACTATTTATAGGATAAATCCTTCTTTGGGTCTTTTACAACTTGTATGGATTTTAGTTGGACTTACCGGCTTTTATGTTACTTATTTTTTTCTTAGAGCTTTTAAAAATTTAGATGATTATACAAAACTATATGCCATAGGAATTTTTATATTGCTTGTCTCAACTTTAATTTATAGTATTATTTTTAAAAGAGGGAGAGAAAAGGGGGCATATAACTGGATAAGATTTGGAAGTTTTTCAATTCAACCATCAGAATTTGCAAAAATTTTGATGATGTTCTTACTTGCAAGTTACTATACTAAATTCAGGTATTCAAATAAGCTTAAAAATTTTAAAAATCCTTCTTTACTTCTTATGTTTGTTACTTATTTGTTTATAGGAGTTTTATTTATTGAAAGAGATTTAGGTATGAGTGTTGTATTCTTGACTATTTACACTGTAACTCTTTTTATTTATGAAGATAATAAAAAGATGTTTTTCTTAAATTTACTTTTAATTTTATTTGGAGCTACTATAGGATATTTAAAATTTGCCCATGTAAGGTTAAGGGTTTCCGTTTGGTTAGATCCTTGGACAGATCCCTACAATGATGCAAGACAAATTGTTCAATCTTTGTTTGCTATAGCAGAGGGAGGGTTTTTTGGATCAGGTATAGGCAGAGGCTACCCTGAACTTGTTCCTGTGCCTGTAAGTGATGCAATTTTCCCTGTAATTTGTGAAGAAATGGGTATTTTTATAGGCATAGGGATAATAATGTTAAATATGCTTTTGACTTATAGGGGAATGAAGATTGCCCTTAATCAAGAATATTTATTTTACAGAATTTTAGCTATTTGCGTTGCTTGTCTTTTTGGAATTCAAAGTTTTTTAAATATAGGTGGATTTATTAAATTTATTCCAATGACTGGTATAACTTTGCCATTCGTTTCTTACGGTGGATCATCTATGGTTACAAGTTTTATTTCTCTTGGTATTTTACAAGTGGCAAGTGAAGATTTAACTTATAAATATGAGTGAGGAAAATGTTAAAAGATAAAAATAAAATTATAATTATTTTAGTAGGTCTTATTTGCATGTTTTTGTCCCTAATTGTTTATTTGAGCTATTTTACTGTATTTAAAGCTCAACAAATTATTGATAATCCTGCAAATAGACGAGAAACTATTGATGAAAATAAAATATTGCGCGGATCAATTTTAGATTCAAAGGGAAATATCCTTGCTTATTCAGATGGAAAAGAAGGCAAGTATCAAAGACACTACAACTATCCAATAACATATTCTCACATAATAGGTTATTCTGATAAAATCATGGGAAAAACAGGGATTGAAAAGAGTTATGATAAATATCTCTTAGGAAGAGAAAGCTCAAAAACTCTAAAAAGTTTAAAATCTTTTTTTAACCCTGATATTCAATTAAACACCGGAAATAATGTTGTACTAACTACAAATTCAGATATTCAGCAAAAAGCAAGAGATTTGCTAAATGAAACTGGAGCTGCTGGTGCTCTTGTTGCTATAAGACCTAATACTGGAGAAGTATTAGCTATGGTATCTTTGCCAGATTTTAATTCTCAATCAATTGCTCAAGATAATAAGGCTCTTATAGAACAAAATCGGGGAGCTCAATATAATAGGGCTCTTTGGACAAAATATCCACCTGGTTCAACTTTTAAGGTGATAACTGCTGCATCAATTATAGAAAATAAATTAGATCAAAATTACAAAGATGAAGGTACGCAAGAAATTGATGGTAGAGTTTATACAAATACCGGTGGAAAAGATAATGCTTACGGAAATGTAAATTTAAAAACTGCTTTAGTAAATTCTATAAATACTTATTTTGTTAAAAAATCTGTTGATTTGGGGTCTGAACATCTTGGAAAAAGCGCAGATAAATTTATGTTTAATCAAAATTTTAAATTTGATTTACCATTTCATGAATCTATTTTTGATTATAATAATATATCTAAAACAGAACTTGCTTCTTCAGGAATAGGGCATGGAAATGTTCAAGCTACTCCGCTTGAAATGTGTATGGTTGCAGCTGGAATTGCAAACAACGGAAACATTATGAAACCTTATTTAGTTTCTCAAGTAAATACTCCTGATGGTGAAAATTTATTAAATGCCGAACCCAAGGTTTTATCCTCAGCAATTTCTGAAGACACGGCAAACGAGTTAAAAGAATATATGTTAAGTGTTGTAAGTAATGGAACAGGTTCTGCTGCTTACAGAAGAGGATATAAGATTGCAGGTAAAACTGGTACTGCACAAAAATCTACAGAAGGAACTGAAAATTATGCTTGGTTTATAGGATTTGCCCCTGCAAAAAATCCTAAAATAGCAGTAGCTGTTGTTTTAGAAGATGTAGAAGACCATGGTGGAAAAATAGCCGCCCCAATTGCAGGAACTCTTATGAAATATGCATTAGATTTGGGAGTGTAATTAAAAATTTATGTATAATGAAAATTTTGTTACTGCAATCATAGCAGCTGCCGGCATGGGCAGAAGAATGAAAAAAAGCTTAAATAAGCAATTTTTATCTATAAATGATTTGCCTATATTAGCTCATACTTTAAAAAAATTTGATAATTGTGCATACATTGATTTTATTTTAATCTTAATTAAAGAAAGTGATATTCCTTATTTGAGTTTTATTTTAAATAAAAATAAATTAAAGAAAGATTTTAAAATTGTCTATGGAGGAAAAGAAAGAAACGACTCCATTTTAAACGGGTTAAAAAATATACCTAAAGAAACAAAAATTGTTTTAACTCATGATGGAGTTAGGCCTTTTGTAAGTGAAGAGAAAATTAAAGAAGCAATAGAAAATGTATTTTCTACAGGAGCTTCAGTTTTGGGAGTACCAGTAAAAGATACTATTAAGGTGTCAAGAAATGGAAGCTATGTAGATTATACTCCTAAAAGAAATGAGCTTTTTGCTATACAAACCCCTCAAGTTTTTAAAACAGATTTATTATTAAAGGCATATAAAATAGCAAATGAAGAAGGTTACACAGCAACTGATGATTGCGCTCTTGTTGAAAAAATAGGAGTTAAGGTTAAAATAATACCTAGTGATTATAAAAATATAAAGATTACGACTCAGGAAGATTTAATTATTGCAGAAGCAATTGCTAAATCTGAAAATCAAGGAAGGAAGTAAACATGAAAATCGGAATTGGAATTGATGTACACAAATTAGTGGAAGGTAGAAACCTTATACTTGGCGGTATAAAAATACCATACGAAAAGGGATTAGAAGGACATTCTGATGCAGATGTTTTAATACATGCTATAATGGATGCAATTTTAGGCGCATTGGGACATTATGATATAGGTCATGAATTTCCTGATACGGATCCTAAATATAAAGATATAGATTCTTTTATCCTATTAAATAGGGTGAAAGATATAATGGAAAGTAAGGGTTATTTTATTGAAAATATAGATTCTGTTATAGTAGCTGAGAAGCCTAAACTTGCACCCTATATAGATGATATGAGAAGTAAAATAAGTAGTGCCCTTGAGATGAATGTTAACAATGTATCTGTAAAGGCAACTACAACTGAAAAACTTGGTTATATAGGAAGAGGAGAGGGCATAGCAAGCCATGCAGTAGTATTATTAAATGAAAAGGTAGTTGATGCATTTTGAAATTTTTTATTGACACAGCAAATATTGATGAAATTAAGGAAATAAATTCTTGGGGAATTTTAAGTGGAGTTACGACAAATCCAACTTTAATTGCTAAAGAAGGCAAAGTTTTTGAAGATGTAATTTCAGAAATTGCAAAGATTGTTCCAGGACCTGTATCCGCAGAAGTAATATCAACAAATAGTCAGGGAATGATTAAAGAAGCGATTAAACTAAAAGATATAGGAGATAATGTAATTATTAAAATTCCAATGACTGAAGAAGGATTAAAGGCTGTTAGCTTTTTATCTAAAAATGGCATTAAAACAAATGTTACTCTTGTTTTTAGCGTTTCTCAAGCAATTCTTGCAGCAAGAGCAGGGGCAACTTATATAAGTCCTTTTTTAGGAAGATTGGATGATATTGGAGTAAATAGCAAAGAACTTATAGGAAATATATCAAAAATTTTTGAAATTTATGATATAAAAACAAAAATTATAGCTGCAAGTATAAGAACGCCTAATAATATACTTGATTCATTGCTTGCAGGATGTGATATTGCCACAGTTCCCTATAAGGTTTTTAAACAAATGGTTAAACACCCATTAACTGATAATGGGTTGGATAAATTTTTAAATGATTTTATAAATGTTAAAACAAAAGGAGATTTTTAATGAACAGAAATTTAGCATTAAATTTAGCAAGAGCTACTGAAGCTGCAGCTCTATCTGCTGCTCAATGGTTAGGAAAAGGTAAGAAAAATGATGCTGATGGTGCAGCAGTAGAGGCTATGAGAAAGCTTTTTGATACAGTTGATGTAAATGGTATAGTAGTAATAGGGGAAGGAGAAATGGATGAAGCTCCTATGCTCTATATAGGAGAAGAAGTTGGGACTAAGGTTCCTGGCTCTGATGAAATTGATATAGCTGTAGATCCTCTTGATGGAACTACATCCATTGCAAATGGAATGAATAACTCAATTGCAGTTCTTGCTGCAGCTCCAAGGGGATGCTTACTTCATGCACCTGATATTTATATGGATAAAATAGCATGTGGTCCAGGAGCCAAAGGATGTATAGATCTTGAAGATACAACTGAAAACAACATAAAAAGAGTTGCAAAAGCTCTTAATAAAAATATAGAAGAAATTACAGTTTCTGTTTTAAAAAGAGAAAGACATGACAAACTTGTAGAAGAAATCAGAAAAACAGGTGCAAGAATAAAAATGGTAAGCGATGGAGATATTTTAACTGCCATAGAAACTTGTTTTGAAGATTCAGGTGTAGATATGATTATGGGTATTGGTGGAGCTCCTGAAGGAGTTATTGCAGCGGCTGCACTTAAATGTTTAGGCGGAGATTTTCAAGGTAAACTTGTTCCTTCTGACGAAGAACAAATGAAAAGATGCAAGGCTTTTCACAATGACCTTGAAAAAATTTACCATATAGATGATCTTGTAAAAGGAAATGATGTTATTTTTTCAGCAACAGGTGTTTCTTTTGGAGAAATTTTACAAGGTGTTAAATTTCTAAAGGGAAATAAGGCTACTACAGAAACTCTTGTAACAAGACTTCCCAGCGGTACAGTAAGATTTATTAAGAGTATTCATAATTTAAATACAAAACCTGAATACGCAAAATAATATGAATAAAGAGAATTCTAATTCAAAATTATTATCAAATAAAACAATTGAAGATTTAAAAAAAATTGCTCTTTCTATGGGACTTGTAGACAGTAAGTTCTATGGTAAAGAGGAATATATAAAATTTATTGAAGATGGTCAAATACCAAAAATTTCATATTCTAAAGAAAAATTAGAAAAATTAAATAATTCAGATCTTAGAGATATAGCAAAAAATTTGGAAATTTCATCCCCATATAAGTACAAAAAGAATGAATTAATAATAAAAATTCTTGAAATTTCAGACAATTCTTGGAATGAAAATTTAAGTGAAAAGGATGATTTAGAAAAATTATCAATAGATGACTTAAAAACTCTATCTATCGAATGTGGGCTCGAAAATCCAAACACATTAAATAAAGAAGAACTAATAAAATATTTGCATAAAAACAAACATAAGATTTCTGATAAAGTTGAAGAAATAGATAAACTTGATACAAAAGATTTATCTGATAATGCAACTGAAGAAATAGAAAAGCTTGAAAAAATAAATTATGTTACAGGTATTTTAGATCAACTTCCTGATGGATATGGATTTTTAAGAACTGAAAATTATTTGCCCAGCGAAAATGATATATATGTATCTCCATCTCAAATTAGAAAGTTTAGACTTAGGACTGGGGATAAAGTGCAGGGTATTTTACGTCCATCAAAGGATGGAGAGAATTTTAATGCTTTAATCTACATTAATAAAGTAAATGACCTAAAAGCTAAAGATATAATAAATAGACCTAACTTTGATAATTTAACCCCAATATATCCAAAAGAAAAAATAAGCTTGGAAACAAAAACAGAAGAATTGGCAACAAGACTTATAGATTTAATATCACCTATAGGAAAAGGACAAAGAGGTTTAATTGTATCTCAACCTAAATCCGGTAAAACAACTCTTTTAAAAAAAATTGCAAGTGCAATATCCACTAATTGCAAAGATATTGATTTAATCGTTCTTTTAATTGATGAGAGACCGGAAGAAGTAACTGATATGAAAAGATCTGTAAAAGGAGAGGTTGTATTTTCCACATTTGATGAGATGAGTAGAAACCATACAAAAGTAGCTGAGATGGTCATAGAACGGGCTAAGAGGCTTGTGGAACTTAAAAGAGATGTAGTTATATTAGTTGATTCATTAACACGTCTTACAAGGGCTTATAACCTTATTACACCACCAAGTGGAAAAACCCTTTCAGGAGGAATTGATCCTTTATCTTTTCATAACCCAAAAAGGTTCTTCGGTGCTGCAAGAAATATTGAAGAGGGTGGTAGCCTTACAATACTTGCAACAGCTCTTGTAGATACAGGCTCAAGGATGGACGATATAATTTATGAAGAATTTAAAGGAACTGGAAATATGGAAATTCATTTAGACAGAATGTTATCTGAAAAAAGAATATTTCCAGCTGTTGATATTTTTAAATCAGGAACGAGAAAAGAAGAATTGTTGCTTAATAAAAAAGAATATGATTTTTCCATAGATATAAGAAGAGCAACAAGTGATGAACAAAAATTAAAAATAACTGAGTATCTTTTAGATAATTTAGGAAAATTTAAAACTAATAAAGAATTTTTGGAGAACATAAAAATAGAATTTTAAATAACCGCAAAATCAGCGGTTATTTTTTTATTGAAAATAAATGAACCGCTAATTAAGCGGTTATATTGACAAATATTGACAAATTTATTATTTTTTAAATTACAAATCTTAAAAAAATTTGAATTGTAAATATAAAAAGCAGAGTACTTACAATTATATAGTATTCTGCTAATTGCACCTGGGTGTTATATCTTTTAGCATAAGTAAAAGTATTAACTGCAACAGGAGCTCCGAAAAGAACTAAAGAAACTATTGATTCTTCCAAGGGAAATTTAAAAAATTTAAGAAGTGCAAGAACAATAGTAGGGAATAGAACTAACTTAAAAAAAGAGATTATCAAAGCAGGTTTTAAATATTTTTTAATATCCATAAAGCCTAAATTATATCCCATACACATAAGAGCAAGGGGAGAGGATATACTGCCTACATTTCTAAATAAGTCTGCAAATATGCCTAAGTTTATCTTAAATATCATAAGAAAAACTCCCAAAATTCCTCCAAGCATCATATTATTTTTAAAAATATTACTTATTATTTTTTTTAAACTTATTTTTGTATTATCTAATTTTGAATAAAATAGAACCGATGCAAAATTATAAAATATTTGAGAAAGGCCTATCGCTATTCCTGTTAAGACCAAACCCTTTTCTCCAACTAAGGAAGAAATAATAGGTATGCCCATTATTATAAAATTACCTCTAAAAATAGCATTGGCACTTACAATCCACCCTCCTATATTTTCTTTTACTAAAATATTTGCAAGAAAAATACTATAAAATAAATTAATTACAAATAAAAAAATTGTAAATAATATAAAAGATATACTTACTATATTCATGTCCTTTTGGTAAAAGCTCATCAAAATAGTAAGAGGGAACAAAAGTGAAAAACAAAGGTCATTTATACCGGCATTTGTTTCAGGACTATAAATCTTAAATCTTTTTATAGAATATCCGGTAAAAATTGTGAGCATTAATATTAAACACTTATTTAAAACTTCATTCATCTTTAATTTTCCTATAACCTAAGTAGAATATAAAGATGGATATAAAAATGTATAAAATAACATAGAAAGGACTTGCTACAATTCCTCCTATTAAAATAATTAAAGAACCTATTATAGCAAAAATAGGTGCAATTATGCCTTTAAAAAAACTTTTTATTTCACCGTCTTTATAAAGTTTCATAACTTTTAAATATAAAACAATATAGGTTACATAAGAAAATACAATGGCAATTTCAGAAACATCACTTCCACCTAAAAGTTGAAATTTTGAAGTTATATAGTAAGCTATAAGCCAAAAAGTAGAAATTAAAAAGTATATTAAAGCACTTTTTTTAGAAACTTGAAGCTTTTCGTCAATCTTTGACACACTTTCATCAAAAGCAATTCCTTTTTCCGCTAAAGCTTGAGGCATTCTTATTCCACCTAAAATTACACCATTTATTACACCAAATATAGCTATTGTTACTAAAAGTATTAAAAATTTTGCTCCTATTGGTCCAAGCATAATATTAAAAGCCGTATAGACTGAATCATCTTGTAGACTCATAATGTAAGTTGGTCCTAAAATATTTATAATTCCTAAAAAATATAATAGATAAGATAATAAAATAAGTATGGGAGATAATATTAATACTAATGGCATGGTTCTTTTTGGATTTTTAAGCTCTGGAACTATAGCTGTAACTATAGGCCATCCGTCAAAAGAAAATGCGATAGGAGCTAAACTTGCAATCCATTTATAGCCTATATTCTTAGGACTTATAAGAGTATATTGGCTTGGTACTTGGGGATAATCACCCTTATAAAATAAACCGTAAATAGCAATAGCAAAAATAGGAATCAATTTTATAATAGTTGAAATAAATTGTATATTACCGCCTAATTTTCTATTATAAGTATTAAGAAGAGTTATGAGTATTAATAAAATAAATCCTAAAAATATTTTAACCTCATAACTTAAATTAACCTCAAAAGTAATGCACGCAAACATAACAGTTGCATAAGCAAGAACGGCAGTAACAGAAGGTAAGTATATAAAAGTTTGAAAAAATCCGAAACCCGATCCGAATCTTTTACTTATATATTTTTCAAAATAACTTACAAAACCACCACTGGAATTTGTACGTATTGCAAGTTCACTTAAAGTCAATGAACCAAAAATAATTCCTAAAGCTCCAATACATAACACTAAAATACCGATTTTTATATTTCCACCGGTTGCCAATAAAATATTGTCCGCTTTAAAAAATATACCTGACCCTACAACAATACCTACAACCATTGCAACGGCTGTACAAAATCCATATACTTTTCTATTTTTTTCCATAATGAATAATAAATCCTCCAAAACAATTTAAAACAATTATATCACAAAGACTTAAAAGAATAGAGGACTTTTGAAAAATAAGATACTTCACAAAATAATAATTTTGTGAAGTACGATATAGGAAATTGTTGCAATAAAAAAACAGCTGACAATTGACTAACCATTTGTCTTATAGCTGTTATTTTAATTCTATTTTATTCTAACTGGCATTTTTAATTCTTGTCCTGGATGAATATTACTTCCTAAGTTATTTATTTTTTCGACCTTATCTATATAGTTTCTTTTGTCGCAATCATCTCCAATATATATTGATGCGATCTTCCATAAAGTGTCATTTTCTTTTACTGTATATATTTCATATTTAATTGTTTGATCTTGAATCGGTGCTTTATATAATTTAAGTCCGCTTGTAAAGAAAAATGTTAAAAATAATAAAAATATTACTCTAAATTTCTTAATATAAATTCTTTTTTTTAATTTTATTTTTTTATTTGTTTTCATTTTAACACCTCAAAATTTTATAAATAAGAATATTTGTTTAGAATATATGTTTTGAATGCACGTTCTGAACAATTGTTCTAAAACAATAGTAAACGAAAATATGTTCTTTGTCAAGAAAAAAATTAAACACACGTTTGAAATATATGTTTTTTTTTGTTATAATAAAATAAATTATTAAGGAGGACATTTATGTACGAAGATTTAAGCCAACGACAAGTAAACATACTATTGTTTATTAAAAAAATTTTAGAAAGCAAAGGATACCCCCCTACTGTTAGAGAAATTTGCAAAGGATGCTCTATTAAAAGTACTTCTACTGTTCATTCAAGTCTTGAAAAATTGGAACTTTTAGGTTACATAAGAAGAGATCCTACTAAGCCAAGAGCTATAGAAATATTAGATTCATCATCAGATCTATTTTTACAAAAGAAAAAGACTGTTGATATTCCCATTGTTGGAACAGTTACTGCAGGAGCTCCTATTTTAGCTTTTGAAAACATAGAAGATACCTATCCCTTACCTATTGATTTTGCTAAGGACAGAGATTTATTTATTTTAAAAGTTCGAGGAGAAAGTATGATAAATGCAGGCATTCTTGATGGAGATTATGTGATTATAGAAAAAAGAAATTATGCTAATAATGGAGATATGGTTTTAGCTTTGCTTGGCGATGAAGCTACTATAAAAACTTTTTATAAAGAGGAAGATAGGTATAGGCTTCAACCTGAAAATGATACAATGAGTCCTATTTATACAAAAGAATTACAAATACTCGGCTTAATAGTTGGCTTATATAGAAAATTTTAAAATGTCTATTAAAAAAAGACCTCGTGTGAGGTCTTTTTTATATTTCTTCTTTAATTTCTTGTATAGACTTTCCTGTTTTTAGTGAAATTTTCTTTAAATCTTCATATTCAAAACTTTTTTTACTTATATCTTTATAGGATAAATGTTTTACTGTGATTTCACCATCTTTAACTGCAATTTTTGAAAAGTCTCTTTTCATTTCAATTCTTTGAGCTTCTAAAATTCTTACACCTATAGAGTTTGTGTATTTTAAAATTATATAGGCAGCTTGTTCAACTAATTCTGAATCAACTAAACAAGAAAGTTTATATGCCGGTCTATTTTTTTTCATATATATAGGTGAATACCAAACATCCAAAGCACCTATTTCAAATAATTTCTCACTTGCAAAACCAAGTTCTTCTCCAGTAGAATCATCAATATTTGTTTCAATTATTTTTTTGCATAAAATATTTTGTTCATTTTCTGAAATCTCTATTAATGAGGCTCTTAATACATTAGGAATGTCAAAATCTTTACTTCCTGAACCGTATCCTGTTTTAAAAGTCTTCATATTGCCCTTAAATGGTTCAGAAAAAGTTTTTAGTATTGCAGCACCTGTTGGAGTTACAAGCTCTCCTATGACGCTGCTCTTAGCTGTAGTGAGGTTTGTGTTGGAAAGTATCTCAAGAGTAGCAGGAACCGGCACAGGAAATTTACCGTGGGCTATATTTACAAATCCATTTCCTGTATAAACTGTTCCAGCATAAATTTTTTCTATTTTTAAATATTCTATACACAAAGCTGCTCCACAAGCATCAATTATGGAATCAATTGCTCCAACTTCATGGAAGTGGACTTCATTTATGCCTTTACCATGAATTTTAGCTTCTGCTTTTGCAATGTGTAAAAATATTTCTTTTGCTTTTTCTTTTACAAAACTGCTAAGGCTTGAATTATCTATAATTTCTGTTATTTGAGAAAGATTTCTGTGAAAACCACGATGAGCCTGATCATGGTGGTTATGCTCGTGATTGTGGCCTTGGTCGTGATTATGATCATGAATATGTTCATGATTATGGTCATGTTCATGATTATGGTCATGTTCGTGATGATGGTCAGCTTTTTCTTCAGATAAAATTACATTAAAATAGTTTGAATCAATACCATTTTTTATTCTTCTTTCACATATGAGGTCATATTCTCCTAAGTTTAATTTATTTAATTCTTTTTTTAAATAATCAAAAGGAACTCCCAAGTCTATCATAGCTCCTATAAACATATTTCCGCTAATTCCAGAAAAACATTCAAGATATAAATCCATATTATCCCCCTATAGCCAAATTTTGTGAACCCATTGTGTAACCGCTTAAATCCATGGTTACATATAAAAATCCTATCTCTTTAAACTTTTTAATAATTTTTTCTCTATTTTCTAAAAGTAATTTTATTTGCTCTAAATTTATCTCAATTCTTGCAATATTTCCATGATACCTAACTCTGTGATTGATAAATCCAAGTTGTCTTAAAAATTCCTCTGATAATTCAACTTTTTTCATTATTTCAGGACTAATTTTCGTTCCGTATGGAACCCTTGAAGCTAAACAAGCAGCTGATGGTTTTTTCCAAGTTTCTATATTAATTTTTTTAGAAAGCTCTCTAATTTCATTTTTACTAAGCTTAGCTTCTTTTAAAGGACTTTTTACATTTAATTCTTTTAAGGCTCGAAGTCCTGGCCTATAATCATTTAAATCATCATAATTCGTTCCATCGCAAATAATATTAAAGCCTTTTTTTTTGCTTTCTTCTATTATTTTTGTAAATATGGCATGTTTACAAAAATAACATCTATCTTTTGAGTTTTCTACAAACTCCTTGATAGAATATTCATCAGCTTTTAAATAAATAATATTAGCTTTATATTTTTCAGCAAAATGCTTTGCATAATCTTCTTCACGTTTAGGTTGCATGGAAGAAATTAGATTTACAGCTAATACATTTTGCCTTCCCAAGGTTTCTATTCCTTTAACAAGTAAAAAACTTGAATCAACACCTCCTGAGAAAGCAACTACAATTTTTTTATATTTTTTTAAAATTTCTTCTAAATGGTTTTCTTTATTTTTAAGGTTCAATGTCCTCCACCTATTAATCTATTTATTTGAGCTGCATTATATCCTGCTCCGAAGCCATTATCAATATTTACTACATTAATACCTTCAGCACATGAATTAAGCATTGTCAGAAGAGCTGATAGACCTTTAAAATTAGCTCCGTATCCAACAGATGTAGGCAGGGCTATAACAGGAACTTCAACCAGACCTGCAATAACCCCTGGGAGAGCTCCTTCCATCCCGGCCACTGCTATTATTACTTTTGCACTTCTTAAGGTATCAAGGTTTTTTAGAAGTCTATGGAGTCCTGAGATTCCAACATCATATAATTTATTGACTTTTGAGCCGAAATATTCTGCTGTGATAGCTGCTTCTTCTGCAAAAGGTATGTCGGCAGTTCCACCTGTAACTACTAAAACATTTCCCTTTTTCTTAATTGGATTTTTTTCCATCTTCAATATTCTTGCATCTTCATAAAATTGAATTTCAGGTAAAATTTCTTTTATAAGTTCATATTGGTGACTATTTGCCCTTGTTCCTAAGACATTTGAATCTCTATTAGCAAAATTTTCAAAAATACCTAAAAGATGCTCATCTTCTTTCCCTTGGCAAAAAATAACTTCGCCAAAACCATTTCTAACCTCTCTGTGAAAGTCAAGTTTAGCATAATTAAGTTCTTGATAAGGTAAATTTTGCAAATATTTTAGACCTTCGTCAAGAGATATTTGACCATCCTGTACTTTTTTTAAAAATTCTTCGGCTTTTATATCAATCAACTCCTTATAATAAAGTATAACATTTGGTATAATTTATAACAAGAAATGGGGTATTTATGAATTATTTAATCAAGGATGATATTATTTCTTTTCCAAATTTATTTATAAAAAATTTAAAAGTTGATAATTTTAAACGTGAATTAAGTTTAAAATTAAATACACCTCTTGAAATAATAGGAGTAAGTGACAAAGGTTTAATTATCAGAATGCTGGATATGTATGAAGATGATATTAGGTTAAAATCTGAAGAAATCTATGATTTATTAGAAGAAATTTTGAATAAATATAAAGGAAAAACTTTTTATAAAACTTATAATTTTTTACTTATACCAACAGGAAATGAAATTTTATCTGGTACTATTTCCGACGAAAATACTCCTGAAATTTCAAAGCTTATTATAGAAAAGTTTCCAGGTTCTACAATAAAAAAACTCAGACCTTTAGATGATGATGAAATGGTTATTTCTAATACTTTAAATTCTGTTTTAAATGAAAATTACGACTTTATTATTTTTATAGGCGGAACAGGAGGCGGACACAGGTATAATAATTTATTCGGTAAAGATTTAGTTCAATCTGCTATCGGAAATAAATTTAAAGATAATTTTAGAGAATTTTATGGAGATAATGGACATTTATTTTCAAGAATAAGTTTACACAAAGCAAAAAATTCTACAATTTTAAATTTACCAGGTCCTCAAGATGAGTGTATTCCCCTCGCAAAAATTTTTATTGATAATATTAATGAATCAGAAAAATTTATTTTAGATTTAATGGAAAAAAAATTAATTGAAATTTATGAAGAAAAGTATAAAAAAATTGTAAAATTAAAAAATCATGAAGAGTTTTTACAAGAAAGGATTTTACATTATAGAAGTTTAGGCATGGGAGCAAGACAAATTGCAAAGCTATTAAATTCAGAGGGATTTAATATTAAATATTATCACGTTCATTATAGAATTCAAAAATTAGAAAAAAAATAAGTGTCATTTATTTGACACTTATTTTTCATATCCATAATTTTTATAAAAGTTATTTTTAAATTCCATAAACCTATCATCAATAATTGATTTCCTTATTCCCTTCATTAAATTTAAAAGAAAATGTAGATTGTGAATAGTTACAAGTCTATATGCAAGAATCTCATTTACATTAAACAAATGCCTTATATAAGCTCTTGAATAATTTTTACATGTATAGCAATCACAATTATGATCAAGGGGTGTAAAGTCTTCTTTGTATTTGGCATTTTTAATTACAAGTTTTCCCTTTGATGTCATTGCAGTTCCATTTCTTGCAATTCTTGTAGGAAGAACACAATCAGCCATATCTATTCCGTATTGTACTGCTTCAAATAAATAGTCTGGGCTTCCTACTCCCATTAAATATCTTGGTTTATTTTCAGGTAAATAATCAGTTGTAAAATTTAAAACGTCTATCATTAAATCTTTAGGTTCTCCAACGCTTAACCCACCAACTGCATATCCTGGAAAATCTAAATCTACTAAACTTTTAGCTGATATTTCTCTTAAATCCTTATACATTCCACCTTGTACAATTCCAAATAAAGCTTGTTTATCGGTATTTTTATGAAATTCTTTACATCTCTTAGCCCAACGACTAGTTCTCATCATTGAGTGCTCAATATAAGATCTGCTTGCAGGATAAGGTGCACATTCATCAAAAGCCATTATAATATCTGAACCAAGAGTATTTTGCATATCTATAGAAATTTCAGGAGATATAAACTGTTTTGACCCATCTATATGAGATCTAAATTCAACACCTTCTTCTGTTATTTTACGTCTTTTACTTAAAGAAAATACTTGAAATCCTCCACTGTCAGTTAGAATAGGCTTATTCCAATTCATAAATTTATGAAGCCCACCAGCTTTGTTAATAATATCTTTCCCAGGTCTTAAAAATAAATGATAGGTATTGGATAAAATTATTTGGGCACCTAATTCTTTTACTTCTTCAGGAGTCATTGTTTTTACTGTGGCTCTTGTACCTACAGGCATAAATATTGGGGTTTCTATAGTCCCATGATCTGTAGTTATCCTTCCGACTCTTGCCTTACATTCAGATGAATGAGCTAATAATTCGTATTTAAACATCTTTCCCCCTTAAAAACATAGCATCTCCAAAGCTAAAAAATCTAAATTTATTTTTTATAGCGTACTCATAAGCATTAAAGATTATATCTTTTGATGAAAAAGCGCTTACAAGCATTAATAAAGTTGATTCAGGTAAATGAAAATTAGTTATCAAAGAATCAACACACTTAAATTCATAGCCAGGATAAATAAATATGTCGGTCCACCCACTTGTTTTTTTTAGCATTCCATCTTTATTAGCGACACTTTCAAGAGTTCTCATTGAAGTTGTTCCGACAGCAATAATTTTATTTCCCTTTTTCTTAGCATCATTTATTATATTTGCTGATTCCTCTGATACCATATAATATTCAGAATGCATATGATGTTTTTCAATATCATCAACTTTTACAGGTCTAAAAGTTCCAAGTCCAACATGAAGTGTTATTGGTGCAATTTTTATACCCTTATTTTTTATCTGTTCCAAAAGCTCTTTTGTAAAGTGTAATCCTGCTGTAGGTGCTGCTGCTGAACCTTCTATTTTTGAATAAACCGTATTATATCTTGTTTGGTCATCAAGTTTTTCTTTAATATATGGTGGAAGTGGCATTTCTCCAAGTTGATCTAATATTTCTTCAAATATTCCTTCATATATAAATTTAATAAATCTATTTCCATCTTCACTTATATCTATAACTTCTGCTTTAAGTTTGTCACTAAAAATTATTTCAGTTCCAATTTTAACCTTCTTGCCAGGCTTAACAAGGCATTCCCATATATCCCCTTTCCTTGTTAAAAGAAGAATTTCTATGTTTTCTTCTTTATCCTCTCTATGACCATGAATCCTTGCAGGAATTACTTTTGTATTATTAATTACTAAAACATCTCCCTTATTTAAATAATTAATAATATTTTTAAAAATATCTTCTTTTAAATTTTTGTCATATCTATTTGCAATTAAAAGTCTCGAAGACGATCTGTCTTCGAGAGGATGTTGCGCAATTAATTCTTTTGGCAAATCATAATAAAAATCACTTGTTTTTAAACTCATTTTTTAATCTCTACACCTTTAAAATAATATTTCATAATATCTTCTGCATTATAACCTTGTTTTGCCATTTGAACAGCTCCATACTGGCTTAAACCTACACCATGTCCGTAGCCTTGACCCTTAAACACAAATGAATCGCCGGCATCTTCAATAGTAAATAAAGTAGATTTAAATTTAACATTTCCGAGTAGGCTTCTAAATTTTGTACCTTTCATTTCATCTGAATTATTTATTAGTAAAGATTTTACTCTACCTGAAGAATCAAAATCTTTTATATTTAATGAATAAACATCTTTTCCAAGTTTTTTATTCAAATCATTTTTGCTTACTGTGACTGTCCATGGATGTGATGAAAACTGTGAATCGTCAAAACTTATTAAATAAGGGATTTGTTTTCCACCCCAAACTTCTGAAACCTCAGCGGTTCTTCCTCCTGAAGATGCACCAAAAATTGTATTGGCAACTTTTCCATCATACATGGCATACATTCCCTTTGTTGCATCAACAGCTTTATTGCTTCTTTCTTTTTCCGCTCCAAAACCAAAATAAACTTGGCATGCTGTTGTATCATCAAGATTATATCCCTTAGACTTATTTTTATTTATATTTGCAATTGCAAAGCTTCTTGATGTAATTGCTTGAGCTTTCAGAGCTTCCAGAGGATATTCTGCAGATAATTCTTTTGGAACTACTCCCTTTAAATAATCTTCAATTTCTACATTATTTATGATATCTAAATTCTTATTATTTATACGAAAAGATATTTTTCCCCTATAAGATCTTTTTCCAATTTTAATAGGCTTATCTGAACTTATTAAAATTTCCCCCTTTTGAGGAAAATCCTTAACTATAATTGTATTTCCTTTAAAAACATTTATAGAAGTTCCATCATAAACAACATATAAAGCTTTAGTGTTTAATGGAGTCTTGTTATTTTCATCATAATCAATAGAAAATGATCCATCAGTTTTTAATTCCACTTTAAAATTTTGCTTATAACTTTTACCTATTTTAACATTTAAAAAAGTATTTTCTTCAGCATATGTAAACTGAAATAAAAATAAAATAGATAAAATAAAAATGAATTTTTTCATAAAAACTTCTCCTGTTCATTGTCATTATTATAAGGAATGTTAAAGTGCTTGTAGGCAAGCTCTGTTGGAACTCTTCCTCTTGGAGTTCTATTAATAAATCCTATTTGAAGAAGATATGGTTCATAGGCATCTTCAATAGTGATTTTTTCTTCCCCAACTGATGCAGCTATTGCATCAATACCTACAGGCTTTCCCCCATAATTTTCTATCATAACTTGAATTATTTTTCTATCTAATGCATCAAGACCGTATCTATCTATTTCCAATAGATTTAAACCTCTTTCTGCAACTTTCTCAGTTATTACTCCATCTTCTTTAACTTCAGCATAATCTCTTACTCTTTTTAAAAGTCTGTTTGCAATTCTTGGAGTTCCTCTACTTCTAACTGCAATTTTTTTTGCACCTTCCGGCTCAATTCCTATATTTAAAATTTCAGCAGATCTCATAATAATTTTTGTTAAACTTTCAATATCATATAAGTCTAAGTTTAATATTACACCAAATCTGTCACGAAGAGGATTTGAAAGTTGTCCGGCCCTTGTAGTTGCTCCTATTAAAGTGAATTTTGAAAGGTCAAGCCTTATAGATCTTGCACTGGGTCCTTTGCCTATTATTATATCAAGTACATAGTCTTCCATAGCAGGATACAGTATTTCCTCAACAGATTTATTAATTCTATGAATTTCATCTATAAACAAAACATCATCTTCATTAAGATTTGTAAGTATACT
The DNA here is from genome assembly GCA_946999425.1 of uncultured Peptoniphilus sp. GTDB lineage: Bacteria > Bacillota > Clostridia > Tissierellales > Peptoniphilaceae > Peptoniphilus_B. The sequence goes on along the minus strand of CAMQDG010000003.1, from coordinate 16,401 downwards.
TGCTAAATCTCCCTGACGTTCAATTGCAGGACCGCTAGTAACCTTAATATTTACACCCATTTCATTAGCTATTATATTTGCTAAGGTCGTTTTTCCAAGTCCTGGAGGACCGTTTAAAAGACAATGATCCAAAGACTCTTTTCTATTTTTGGCAGCCTCAATAAAAATTTTTAATTTTTCTTTAGCTTTTTCTTGTCCAATATATTCATTAAGCCATTTTGGTCTAATGCCTATTTCTGATTGGTCTTCTGTGGGAGAAAAGCTGGGTTCCACAAGTCTATCTTCCATAATTACCTTCCTATAACCTTAAGAGCTTCTCTGATTTGAATCTCTATAGGTAAATTAGCATCTATACTCCTCAAGGCATTTTTAGCCTCATTACTATTATAACCAAGACTAACAAGAGCTTCAACAACTTCATTATCTGAGCTTACGACATCAAAATCATCTTCATTACCTATAAAAGCTTCTAAAGGATCTTCAAAATTAATTTTAGCTATTTTATCTTTTAACTCAAGAATTATTCTTTGAGCTGTTTTTTTACCTACGCCAGGTGCACTTTGTAATTTATTTATATCTGAAGTTAAGATTGAATTTCTTACATCATTTTGATTAAGTTCACTCATTATACCCATAGCAACTTTAGGACCTATTCCAGATACCGTTATTAAAAGTTTAAAAATTCTCCTCTCATCTTTTGATAAAAATCCATAAAGAGAAATATCATCTTCTCTTACAATCATACTTGTATAAATCTTTATTTCCTCATGAATTGTTAAATTTTTAGATTCCCTATTATTAATAAATATACAATAACCAATTCCCTGATTTACAACTAATATTGAATTTTCATTTATTTCTTCAATTTTTCCTATTACTAATTCTATCATATTTACCTCATAATAAAATTTTCTTTAAATTTAAGAGAACTTCCATGAGTAATACAAACTGCCAAAGCATCTGCTGCATCGTCCGGCTTAGGTATTTCTTTTAAATTTAAAATTATTTTTACCATTTCCTGAACTTGCTTTTTTTCTGCTCTTCCATAGCCTACTATAGCCTGTTTAATTTGAAGAGGAGTATATTCATAAACTTCTTTTCTGAATAATTTTGCACACAAAACCTCAACACCTCTTGCTTGAGCAACTTTTATTGCAGTTTTTACATTTTTATTGAAAAATAATTCTTCAAAAGCTATATCATCAGGCTTATATTTTTCAAGCAAGTTATTTAAATTTGTATAAATTTCTGTTAGTCTTGTGGGAAATGGAACGCCTGCAATTGTTTCTATAACTCCGTAATCAATAACTTTATATGTGTTTCCAACAAAATCAACTATACCGTAGCCCACAAGAGCAAGTCCCGGGTCTATGCCTAATATTCTCATAATCACCTTAAAAAAATAACTAAGTTTTAAAACTTAGTTATTTGTATCTCTTTAAAACTCTATCATTAACCCCATCCCAAAATCCTATTTTATAAACTTTAAGAGAATCTTTAAATAAAAATTTTATAATTTTTCTATTTAAACCCATAAGTTCTTCATGATTAAGAGGTTGCCCGGAATCAATAAATTTACTTTCGTTTGAATTAATATTTATCATTATTTGTCTGTCTAAATAGGAATTAAGAACGTAAATTTTCTTTTTTAATAGATTAGTATCAAATTTATAAATCAAAATTTTAATTTGTTTCTTCAAGCCAGAATCCCTATTTAATTCTTTGTTAACATATTTTTTTAAATTTAAAATTTCTTCATTTGAAAATTCATAATTAAAAAGTTTTTTCAAACTATAAATTTTTTGAATATCAAGGTATTTAAAAGCCAAACATTCAAGCTTATTAGCAAACTCCTTATTGCAAAATCCACCTCTATACCCTTCAAGATACATTGAAAGTTCAAATCTATTTATATCATCATGAATAAGGCTTGAAATATTATTTACCATAAGTTCATTGTCAACCTTATATCTAAAAAAATGAATCAAATCTTTTTTCAAATTTTTTATTGATATGTAAGAAGGTGCAACAAAACTTATTGAATTTTCTATATTATACATGTTGAGCAGAATATTTATTGAATCAACATCATTATCAAGCAAAAATTTATCCATTAGAAAATTCTTTATATTATTAAAACAGTAAGACCTGTTTTTTTGTTTTATTCTTGCAGCATTATTTGCCAAAATAAATCCCCCGTTGTTTATCGTACTTAATATTATACAACAAACAAGGGGGTAATTGTTAAGCAAAAATAAATTAAATATTAAAATCTTATTTAAAAATTATAGTAATACAATCCCATTTTCTTTTGAGAAATTTTTAGTGTTTTCATCCCAGATACCGGCTTGAACTTCTCCAATGTGCCCTTTTTCTAAAAAAAACATACAAAGCCTTGATTGTCCTATGCCACCACCTATTGTATAAGGTAATTTTTCATTTATAATATCTTGGTGGTAAGGCATTTCAATTCTTTCCATTTTATTATCTTTTTTTAGTTGGTCAAGTAGAGAATCTTTTGAAACTCTTATTCCCATGCTGGAAAGCTCCAAAGCACTTCCTAACACTTCATCCCAAAATAAAATATCTCCATTCAAAGACCAGTCATCATAATCAGGACTTCTATCATCATGTTTATTTCCTGATTTTAAAACATTTCCTATTTCTTCAATAAAAACAGCTTTTTTTTCTTTTGCTATTGTATTTTCTCTTTCTTTAGGGCTAAGATTCGGATACATATCTTCCAATTCTTGTGAAGTTATAAAAAATATATCTTCAGGTAATTTTTTCTTTAAAATGTAAGGATAAACATGGTTGATATAATTTTCAGTTATTTTAAAAACTTCAAATATTTCTTTTACAATCAATCTTAAATAGTCCTTATTTCTATCTTCAACTTTAATAATCTTTTCCCAATCCCATTGGTCAACATAAATTGAATGAACGTTATCTAAGGTTTCATCAGGTCTTATAGCATTCATGTCTGTATAAAGACCTTCATAGACATGAAATCCATATTCTTTTAAGGCATTTCTTTTCCATTTTGCTAAAGATTGAACAATTTCCACATTTATTTTGCCTTGATTTACTTTAAAATTTACAGGTTTTTCAACGCCATTTAAATTATCATTAAGTCCTGTTTCCGGTCTTACCATTAAGGGAGCGGAAACTCTTGCAAGATTTAAAGTATTTGCAAGTTCCTGTTGAAAATAATCTTTTAATGTCTTAATTGCCAATTGAGTTTCTTTTAAATCTAATTTTGTTGCATTTGAATTGCTTCTCATATGTCCTCCATATTTAAAATAAAAAACTTTCACCAAAAGGTGAAAGATTCTACACAAGTTGAACTTCAATTTCTCCACAATAGGAGAATACACTTTCTAATGTGAACTCTACAATAAAGTTACTTAAAGAAAGTCCAAAATTTAAATCACAGGAATATGAAGATTCCCCAGATTTATAAATATTAATGATCTTTTCAATATAAGAAAATATTTGTTCTCTCAAAGTAACTTCTTCTTCAATTTTAATATCATAAATATTAATTTCATAGTTATTGAATTTAAATTTTTTTGCAAACTCATTTAAATCATTTTCATATTTTATGTGTTGTCGCATATTTGTTGTAAATGTAATTCTATTTGCATGAGGCCAGCAAGTGAAATCACAAAGGTAATGGGAAATAATCCCTAATTTTTTACTAAAATATTTTTTAAAAACAGGTTTCATTTCATAAAGATTAACATACCTTGAAATGTATATTAAAGAAATAATTTCACTTACAATAAATTCTATGCTTTCATCATAATAGTGTCTATGAAGTTTATAGTAAGGAAGGTAATCAGGTGCTACACTTCCCCATTTTAATTTATCTAAATCTAAATTAAGATTATATTTTTTTTGAACATTTTCATAAATTTTTTCAGCAATGATTTTATGTGTTTCAGCTAAAATTATAAACACCCTCTTTCAAAACTGTTTTTATTATATTTAAAGTGAAAAAATTTGTCAAATATTAATAGTTGAGAGAATCCTTAATTACAGACCATATATAAGGTGTTTCAAAACCCTTTCTCCATGAAGCAATACCCGCTAAATTATATTTATTAATTAAAGATGCCTTGTGAGAAAGTGAATACTCATCTTCAATCCAAATCTTCTTTGTCAAATTCCCATCTTCATATTCAACATAATTTTGTTTTGCTACATCATCAAATGTACTTTTTAAATTCTTACTTGAAATTATATTTTGAACTTCTTTCATCCCTATACTTTGTGATGACACTTTATTATTTTTATCAATTGACCACACCCTTGTGTATAAAGGAACACAAAGTATAAATTTATCACCCGGAATTTGTCTTAATAAGTTGTTAATATTTCCTTCTACCCATTTATATTCAGCAACACTTCCTGCCTTGTCAGAGCTACTCCAGTGTTGATCATAAGCCATTAGCATGACATAATCACAGTTATTGGCAATTACTTTCCTATCATAAACTTCTTTATTAACATCTTTTGAAATTTGTGGAGTAACATCTACACTTAAAGTTATTTTATTAACCCTACAGATAGCATATATCTCTTTTAAAAATTGGTTAAGTAAATCTCTTTCCTTTGTAGTTAGGTGTTCAAAATCTATATTTAAACCCTTAAGTCCATATTTATTTAAAAGTTCCATTGTTCCTGATATTATTTTTTCTCTTGTCTTAGTTGAACTTAAGGCTTTATTTGTGATTTCAGCATCAAAAGAGTTATCTAAATAACCCCAAACATCAATTCCTAAATTTTTATATTTAGTTACGTAATCTATGTTTCCCCTGTCAATTAAATCTCCACTTCCATTTTTTAATGAAAACCAAGTAGGACATATAGTATTTACCCCAGGAATATAAGTAATGTTATTTATACTTATTTGAGATTGTGGTCCATAAGTATAATCCCAAGTTAAATTAAGAGGCCTCTTGGCCTCTTTTGTTAAATCAACTTTACTTGAAAATTTTTCTCCATTAAAATCAACTTCAAGCAAACTTTTATTTATATATCCTGCATATCCATCCTTAATTCTTACTTTATACCAATCTTTATCTTCTCCGAAAACAATTATTTCTTCATCACCTTTTAAATTTTTAACTATAGGCGATTGCATAGAAGCATCTTCTCTCATATTAGTTCCGGATCCTTTAAGTTTTCCTAAAGGATGCTTTACATTTTTATAATCCATAATTAAAAGCTTAAGCTCTTCAATATATCTCAAGTCCAAAGGGTAATCATAAATAAAAGCTTCTATTGGAACATATACTTTTGAATTTTTTATAATTGCAGGATCTCTTAATAATATTTCCTTATTATTAAAGATTGCTTTATCAGAGTCTATAGGTATTCTTTTTGTTCCTTTAGAATTTGTAAATGTTATTACTTTTTCATTTTCATCGTAAAAAACATCTTTATCAATTTTATTTTTTATAAAATCAAGTGATAGATAGAATTGTCCATCTATTCTATCAAAGTCTGATTTATCAACATCGTCTGCCTCACAAATAAATGAAAAATCATTATATTTTGTACTTGTTTGCCTTGAACCTTTTTTATTAAATAAATAAAAAAAACCACCAGCAAGAATTATTATTATAAATAATAAACTTATTAATATTTTCTTCATTTTTTACCTCATTTTGTTATTTACTAAATTATACAACATAAAAGTAAATACAAAAAGAAAAAATAGGACTTAAGAGCCCTATTTCATTAAAAATTAACTTTTTCTTTAACTTTAGCTGCTTTACCTTGTCTATCTCTAAGATAGAATAGCTTAGCACGTCTTACTTTACCTTTTCTTGATACAACAAGTTTAGAAATTCTTGGTGAGTTAAGCACAAAAGTCCTTTCTACACCACTGCCGTAAGAAATTCTTCTAACTGTAAAAGTTCTTCTAACGCCTTGTCCTTGAATTTTTATAACAGTTCCTTCAAAAACTTGGATTCTTTCTCTTGAACCTTCTATAATTCTGTAGTGAACTTGAAGTGTATCACCTACATTAAAACTTGGTAAATCTGACCTTAATTGCTCTTGTTCTATTGCTTTAATGATATCCACTTAAGTTACCTCCCTTCTCCATTTAATATATTTTTTTCTTCTTCTGATAAAGATCTGTTTAACATATCCGGTCTTTTTCTTAAAGTATTTAAAACAGATTCTTTAAATCTATAATTTTCAATTTTTTTATGATCTCCGCTTAAAAGCACATCAGGAACTTTATATCCCATAAATTCTTTTGGTCTTGTGTATTGAGGATATTCCAAAAGACCTTTATAATGTGACTCATCTTCATAAGACTCTTTTGAGGATAAAACACCATCTATAAGTCTTGACACTGAATCTACTAAAATCATAGCAGGTAATTCTCCACCTGTTAATACAAAATCACCAATAGAAATTTCTTCATCGATATAATTTTCTATAATTCTATTGTCTATTCCTTCATAATGTCCACAAAGAATAACTAAATGTTCTTTTTTAGAAAGTTCCTTAACTTTTTCTTGATTTAAGGTATTTCCCTGCGGCGACATATAAACAACATAAGAATTATCTTTTCTGACACTTTCAATACTCTTATAAATAGGTTCAGCCATCATAACCATGCCCGGACCTCCTCCATAAGAGTAATCATCAACTTGACCATGTTTGTTTATTGCAAACTCTCTAATATTAACAGCTTCCAGTGAAATTAAATTATTTTCGATAGCCCTACCTAATATACTGTATTCCTTAATAGTATTTACAAATTCAGGAAATAAGGTAAGTATTGAAAATTTCATTCAAACATCCCCCTTATAGGTTTAATAATAATTCCACTTTTTAAATCAATCTCTTTAACAAATTCTTTTACTGAAGGTACTAAATGAGTTTCCCCTTTTGCATCTTCAATTTCATATAGGTCGTTTGCAGGATTCTCAATTATATTTATAATTTTTCCCAATTTATTTTTTTCAGTATCATATACATTTAAACCGATTAAATCAGAAATAAAATAAGTGTCTTTTTTTAATTTAACCCTATCTTCTTCTTTAATATAAACAAATTGATTCTTAAATTTTAAAACATCATTTATATTATCAAATTCTTTAAACTTAATAAAAACAAATTTATCTTTATAAAAAATACTTTCTATAGAATATTCTTTATCTTCTATTATTAGATAATCAGTTTTTGAAAATCTTTTTATATCCGATGTAATGGGCATTATTTTTAATACACCTTTAATTCCATGAGTATTTAAAATTTTTCCTACAATAATCAAATCACTCTTCAATTTGTAGATTAACCTTTATATTTTCTTTAAGAGATATAGCATTTAATATAGCTCTCATAGCCTTTGCAATTCTACCTTGTTTACCAATAATCTTTCCCATGTCTTCTTCAGCAACTGTAAGATAAATATTAATTTCATTATCTGTACTTTCAGTTTTTACTTTAACTTGGTCAGGATTGTTTACTAAGGATTTTGCAATATATTCAACTAATTCAACCATAGGTCCTCCATTCGGATTAAGCTTCCTCTTGGTCAACTTCTACTTTTTCTTCAGATTCTTTTACTTGTTTTTCTATTGAATAAACAGAATTTTCTTTAAAAAGTCTATCTACAGTATCAGTAGGTTTAGCTCCATTTCCTATCCATTTGTTAACTGATTCTTTGTTTACTACTACAGTTTTTGGTTCTGTAAGTGGATTGTAGTAACCTATCTCCTCAATGAATCTTCCGTCTCTTGGCGCTCTTGAATCTGCTACTACTATTCTGTAAAATGGATTTTTCTTTGAACCCATTCTTCTTAGTCTAATTTTAACTGCCAATTAATTCACCTCCCGTGAAATAAAATCAAATTTATACAACATTAAAATTTAAAGGGCAGTTTGAATTTTCCCTTTTTCATTTTGTTGCCCATGTTTGAAAATTGCTTCATCATTTTTTTAAGTTCTTTAAACTGCTTCAAAAGTTTGTTTACTTCTGTTACTTGAACTCCTGATCCTAAAGCAATTCTTTTTTTTCTGGATACATCTATGATATCCGGTTTCTGTCTTTCTTCCTTTGTCATTGAAGTTATAATAGCTTCAACTCTTGAAAAATCTTTTTGATCCACATTTATTCCCTTTAGCATTTTATTGTTCATGCCAGGTACCATAGCAAGTAAATCTTCAATTGGACCTAAATTTTTCATTTGATTCATTTGGTCTAAAAAATCATCAAAAGTAAAACTTTGATTTCTTATTTTTTGTTCAAGTTCTTGAGCTTTTTTTTGGTCAACTGCACTTTGAGCTTTTTCAATTAGAGATAAAACATCTCCCATCCCTAAAATTCTTGATGCCATTCTATCAGGATAAAAAATTTCTAACTGATCCATTTTTTCACCCATAGAAATAAATTTTATAGGAATATCAGTTACTGCTCTAAGAGATAAAGCTGCACCGCCTCTTGCATCCCCATCAAGCTTTGTTAAAATAACCCCTGTTAAGTCTATTTGATTTGCAAATGAACTTGTTACATTTACAGCATCTTGACCTGTCATAGCATCAAGAACTAAGAGTATCTCATTAGGTTCTGTAGCTTTTGCTATATCTTGAAGCTCTTGCATAAGGGTTTCATCTATGTGAAGTCTTCCTGCTGTATCTATAATTAAAACATCATTGTTATTTCTCTTTGCGTGTTCTAAAGCAGCTTTTGAAATATCAACAGGATTTATCTTATCTCCCATAGTAAAAACCGGAACTTCTATTCTTTGACCAACAACTTGCAATTGTTTAATTGCAGCAGGTCTATAAATATCACATGCAACTAAAAGAGGTCTTTTACCTTGCTTTTTCATCTGATAGGCAAGTTTTCCTGATGTTGTAGTTTTACCAGCCCCTTGCAGCCCTGCCATAAGTATTATACTTGGATGTTTGGAAAAATCTAATTTTGATTCTCCCTTTCCCATTAAAGATGTAAGCTCGTCATTTACAATTTTAATTACTTGTTGACCGGGAGTTAAACTTTCAAGAACTTGCGCACCTAAAGATCTTTTCTTTACATTTTTGATGAAGTCTTTTACTACTTTAAAATTTACGTCTGCTTCTAACAAAGCAAGTTTAACTTCTCTCATTGCAAGGTCTATGTCTTTTTCGCTAAGTTTTCCTTTGCCTCTTAATTTTGAGAGAGTTTCTTGTAATTTATCAGAGAGTGATTCAAATACCATCAGTTACCTCCCCATTAAAAAGTTCATCATAAATTTTATTTAAAGTTACTAAATCTATATCTTTAGAATTTTTTTTAAGTTCCTCAAATAAAATTTTTAACCTTTTATTTTTTTGTTCAGTAAATTTTCTTGACTTAATAAGTTGTAATTTATCTTCAAATTCTTCTAAATTTTGTTCTCCTCTTTTTAAGTTTTCAGAAACTGCTTGTTTTGATATATTTAAGTCTTCTGCAATCTCATTCAAGGAATAATCAAAATTATAATATAGCTTCATTGATTTTCTTTGCTTTTCAGAAAGTAAATCTCCATAATAATCAAGAAGCATATTCATTTTAAAAACATCTTCCAACATTTAATCACCTTTTATCGAGTCAATCTTTTTACTTGACCTTAGTTATTATATGGTTATTTGCATAGTTTGTCAACTTTTTTTTAAAATTTTTATAAAAAAAATCTATAGTTTTTATAGAATCATAAAAAACTATAGATTTTAAAATTTTTACTTTTTATAAAAGATATAATTCGTCATAAACTTCATCAATTTTTCCATTCTTAATATATACTCTTGGGAGTCTATTACTAAAATGGCATGAATATGAAGTTGCAATTTCTCCTGCTTTTTTTGCTATTTCTTCAATAGTAATTTCTTCATTACCTTGTTTTCCCAACAATACAACTTGATCATCAATTTTACAAGAGGCATCAGTTACATCAATCATCATTTGATCCATACATATTCTGCCTATTTGCTTACATCTTTTCCCATTTATTAAAACTTCAATCTTTCCGGAAAGATTTCTAATAAATCCATCAGCATACCCAATGGGTATCGTTGCAACTTTAGTTTTTCTTTTAGCTTCAAATGTTAATCCATAGCTTACTTTTTCTCCAGGATTAATTGTTTTCAGATTTGCAATTTTTGATTTAATAGTTCCCAAATATTTTAAATCAAAACCATTAGGATGAGGTAAAAATTCACAAGACCCATATAATATAATTCCTGGTCTAACTGCATCAAGATCAAATTCTCTATAATTTATTATGCCATGAGAATTATTTATATGTTTAAGTGGAATTTCCAATTTATGTTCTTTGCATAAGTTTACCATTTCAATAAACCTTTTATATTGTAGTCTTGTATAATGGTCATTAGAATCTGACGCTGCAAAATGTGAAAAAGCTCCAACAATATTTAAATTTTTAAGTTGTTTTATTTCTTCTATACATGACTCTAAATTTTCCTTTGTAAAGCCTATTCTGTTCATTCCGGTTTCAAAAGCTAAATTTACATCTGCTGATTTTTCTATTCTTTTTGCAATTTCATTTAAATTTTTTGCATCAATAATATTAAAAATCGTAAGTTCAATTTTATTTTCAATAGCTCTTTCGTATAAATCCTTGTGATTGTAGCCTAAAATCATTATTCGAACTTTTTTATTATTTCTTCTTATTTCCAAAGCTTCGCTCATTGTTGCTACTGCAAAATAATCTATTCCATCTTCTATTAAAGTTTGAGAAATTTTTTGAATTCCAAATCCATAAGCATTTGCTTTTACAACTGCAATTATTTTTGAATTTTTATCAATATTTTTTTTAATTATATTTAAATTATTTTTTAAATTATCTAAATTTACTTCTAAATATGCAGGTCTTGTTATCATTTTATTCAAATATCGCCTCTACAAATGAATCTACATCAAATTTTTGTAAATCATCTATTCCTTCTCCTACACCAATTAATTTTATAGGTATATCCAGTTCCGATTGAAGAGCTATTACAACTCCGCCCTTTGCAGTTCCGTCTAATTTAGTTAAAATTATTCCACTTATATCTGTTGCTTCCTTAAAGGTTTTTGCTTGATTCATTGCATTTTGTCCCGTTGTAGCATCTAAAACCAAAAGAGTTTCTCTTCTTGCTTCAGGATACTCTCTGTCTATTATTTTAGAAATTTTTTCAAGCTCTTTCATTAAATTAGACTTGTTGTGTAACCTGCCGGCAGTATCACAAATTAATACATCTATATTTCTTGATTTTGCTGCTTTTATTGCATCAAATATTACAGCAGCAGGATCACTTCCTTCACTTTGTGCTATAACATCTACATTTGCTCTATTTCCCCACTCTTTTAATTGTTCAATAGCTGCAGCCCTAAAAGTATCTCCAGCAGCAATTAAGACACTTTTACCTTCATTTCTAAACTTTGCACAAAGCTTACCTATACTTGTAGTTTTTCCTACTCCATTTACACCAACTACCAAAATAACTGATTTGTCAGATATATTTAATGCAGAAGATTTTTCGGTAATCATTATTTTTTTTGTTTCGGCTTTTAATAAATCTTTTATTAAGCTTGGATCATTAATTTTTTCATTTATTATTGTGTTCCTTAAATTATCAATTATTTTCATAGTTGTATTCATTCCAATATCAGCGGATATTAAAATGTCTTCCAAATCTTCTAAAAGATCATCATCAATTTTTACATAGGCTCCAAGAATTGTATTTATTTTAACTCCCATTTCTTTACGAGTTTTTAATAAACCACTTTTTAATCTTTTAAAAAGTGACGGCTTTTCTTCTTCTAAATTTTCATCTTTTGAGGAGTCATAAGAATTTTCTTCTATTTCTTCATCTGAAGTAGTTTCTTTTTCAAACTGAGTATCAAAATCTTGAGTTTTACTTTTTTCTTTTTCTTCTTCTTCAAAAATTTTCTCTATATAATCATTTTCTAAGTCTATATTTTCATCTGATATTTCTTCATGATTTTTTTCAATTAAATTTTCAGAATTTTCTTTTTCATTATCTTTAGAAAATTTATCCTTTATCCATTTAAACATAAATTACCCCTTTAATGCTGTACTTATAATTTTACTAACTCCCAACTCTTCCATGGTTACACCATATAAGACATCACAAATTTGCATTGATATTTTTCTGTGTGTAATTAAAATAAATTGTATATCATCAAGTGTCATTAAATATTCACAATATCTTTTAATATTTGCATCATCTAAGGCAGCATCAATCTCATCTAAAATACAAAATGGTGCGGGTCTTACTTTTAAAAGAGCAAATAATAAGGCAACTGCCGTCAATGCTCTTTCTCCACCTGATAAAAGAGATAAACTTTGGAATCTCTTTCCTGGAGGTTGAGCTTTTATTTCTATTCCTGAATTTAAGGAATCTTCTTCATCTTCAATTATGAGTTCTGCATGTCCACCTTTAAACAATATTTTGAAGATATCATCAAAATTTTTTGTTATAAGTTCAAAAGAATTTTTAAAAATTTTACTCATGGATTCTTCCAATTGACTTATTATTTTTTTAAGTTCTTTTTTAGAATCCAATAAGTCATCTCTTTGTTTAATATTAAATTCAAGTCTTTTTGATACATCTTCATATTCTTCTATTGCAGAAAGATTTACATTTCCAAGATCTCTTATTTTTGTCTTTAAATCCTTAATGTCTTCTCTTGCTTTTTGAACAGAATCTATTTGAGTTTCTACAAAGTTTTTAATGTCTACTTCATAATTTTCATTAACTCTTATACATATATCTTCATATTCATTTTTTGCCCTTTCAATGTCATTATTAATTCCAATTAATTTTTTTTCATTTTCAAAAATATTTTCTTTAACAACATCATTTGAATTTTTAAGATCATTAAGTTGAATTTCTAAAGCTTTTAAATCCTCTTTTGCTTCTTGCAATTTTTCTATATCATAATTAGTTTTTTTGCTGCTTGATTCAAGCTCTAAGTTTAAATCTCTTAATTTATTTTCATTTTCACAAATACTCTCATTATAAGTAAATATATTTTCATTTAAACTATTTAACTTTAAATCTCCAGATTTTATTAAATCTTCAAAATTAATTATTTTTTCTTTATTAATTTTAATATTTAAATTTATTTCATTTAGCTCAATTGAAAGATTTGCTTTTAAATCTTTTATTTTATTAATTTCACTATTATGAGAATCCTGAGAACTTCTATAATCTTTTAAATCCTCATTTATTTCATTTATTTCTTTATTTTTTACTTCTTTCTCCGCTCTTAAACTTTCAATTTTATTTTTATCATTTTTTATAGAGTCTGAAAGTTCATTAAATTCTTGCTCATATCTTTCAAAATTGTATTTTGTATTTTCATAAATATTTTCTAAATTTAAAATTGTATTTTCATACTTTTGATTATTGTTTGAAATTTCTTGCAAATCCTCTTCAGATTTTGAAATTTTAAGGCTTAACTTATTCGATGAATCTGAAAGATTTTTAATATTAATTTCCCCTTCTTTAATCTCACTTATTAAATTTTCAATTTTTAAATTTATTCGTTCAAGCTCATTTGTTCTAAATAAAAGAGAAGAATTGTTTTTTGAGCTTCCACCTGTAATTGATCCTCCAATATTTAAACTTTCTCCATTTAGGGTAACAACCCTATAAGATTTATTTACCTCATTTGAAAAATTTAAGGCAGATTTATAATCTTTTGCTATTACTATTTTACCTAAAAGAAATCTAAATATTTCTTGTAAATCTTTTTTTGTTGTTATTAATTGGTCTGCAAAGCCCAATATTCCTTTATTTTTAAAAGGGCTCAAATCATAATTATTATTATAAGATTTTATTCTGTCTATAGGCATAAAAGTTACCCTACCTAAAGATTCTTCATTTAAAAGATCTATCATATTTTTTACAGATTTTTCATCTTTTACTATGATATTTTGAATGTTTCCACCTAAGGCCACGCTTATGGCAATCTCATATTCCTTTTTTAAGCTTAAATTTTCTCCTACCGGTCCAACTAAAGAATTTGAAAATAAATTCCTCTTTTTTGTAAAATTCATAAATTGTTTTACTGATTTAGAATACCCGTCAAAATTTTCAATGATATTAATAAGAGTTTTTTTCTTTAAAATATCTGATTCATACTCATTTTTTGCTTCATTATATTTTTTTAAAATTGTATTTAAGTTTAGATTTATATTATTAAAATTATCTTCATTTTTATTTTTTTCTTCTTTTATTTTTTTAAATAAAGACTCATTTTCAGATAGCTTTTCCTTATAATCAGCTAAAGAATTAAGAATTTCTTTTATATTGGTTTCAAGTTTATCAATATTTACCTTTAAGCCATTAATTCTTAAGTTTTTTTCATCAATTAACATTTCTAAATTATCAATATCTCTTGTTATTGATGTTATTTCTGTAAGTAAATTTATTCTATTTTCTTCTAAAGATTTTTCAGATTCATTACTAATAGAGTATTTTTTTTCTAAATCATTTATATCTTTATCTATATCTTTGATTCTATTGTTTAATTCTTTAAGCTTTATAGATTCTTTATCAATAATCTCTTTTGAAAAATTTATAGATTTTTCATATTGTGATTTTTCACCTTTTATCTCATCTATGTTACTATTTGCATTTAAAATTGAATTGTTTAATGCCCTATTTCTTTCTTTAAGAAGTTTTATATTTCCTGTTAAAGATTCAACTTGTCTTGTGTTTTCAAGGTTTGTAGAATTTTTTTCTTCAATAATTTCATTTATTATTTGAAGCTGTTCTTTAAGTGCATTTTCCTTAAATATACTTTTTTCTAAACTTTCTCTAAAAGATTTAGTTTGATTTTCATAATTTTTAATGTCATTTTTTTTGCCCTCAAGATAATTTAAAAGTCTTTTTAAATCTCTTTTTGATATGTTAAGATCAAGTATTTTTAACTTTTCAAAATAATAATTATATAACTTCGCTTTTTCAGATTCGATTTTTAAATTTTCTTCTTGGCTTGCAATTTCTGAAATTATATCACTCAATCTTATGATATTATCTTCTGTTCTTTTTAACTTATTTTCAGCCTCAAGTTTTTTTGATTTATATTTACTTATTCCTGAAGCCTCTTCAAAAATTGCACGTCTATCTTGAGGTTTTGTACTGAGTATAGACTCAATTTTTCCTTGACCAATTAAAGAATATCCGTCTTTACCTATACCGGTATCCATAAATAATTCCTTTATATCCTTAAGACGTACTTTGCTAGAGTTAATTAAATATTCACTCTCAAGGGATCTATACATCTTTCTTGTTACTGAAACCTCATTAAAATCAATATTAAGAGCCCTATCCTCATTATTAAATACTATTGTTACCTCAGCAAATCCAAAGGGTTTTCTCTTGTTAGTTCCAGAAAAAATAACATCTTCCATTTTTCTTCCACGTAAAGTCTTTATACTTGTTTCTCCAAGAACCCACATTATGGCATCTGAGATATTACTCTTACCACTTCCATTAGGACCTACAACTCCAGTAATTTTTTTATTAAATTCTATTTTTGTTTTATCTGCAAAGGATTTAAACCCTTGTATATATAATGACTTTAAATACATTTTACCAATCCAATAAATTTATTTTTTCAAAACTGTCTCTGTCAAAAAGAATTATATCATTTGATTTGTTATCTACAAATTTCAAGCTTTTAAGTTTTAAATCTTTATATAGTTTTTTAGAGCCCGATTTATTTTGTCCCGCTATAGTTGAAATATTTCTATTGTTTGAAAAAATTTCTAAATTTTTTATTTTTTTATTTTTTATAGTTTTTAAAATCTTATCAATTATTATTTTATTTTCAACTAATTGCCTAAAGGCTGGGTGAAAAGGACCAGAAACAAGAGCCCCATTATAATTAATTTC
Organism: uncultured Peptoniphilus sp.; assembly: GCA_946999425.1. Classification (GTDB taxonomy): domain Bacteria; phylum Bacillota; class Clostridia; order Tissierellales; family Peptoniphilaceae; genus Peptoniphilus_B. The sequence continues at coordinate 480 of CAMQDG010000003.1, read as the reverse complement.
TTCAGTCGGCTGAAGACCTATTCTAATTACATTAATATTGTTTCTATTATAAATTTTTAAAAGTTTAGCTGACAAATCAACGGCCTCTTCCAATGTAAGCGGCTTATATCCTCCACTTTTATATAATTTTTCAAGATAAGTGTCTTCTACCACAAGAGTTGGATAAATTCTAACAATATTAGGACTAATTTCCACAAATTTTTTTGCAGTTTCAATAGCTCTTTCTCCCGTATCTCTTGGTAAGCCTATCATTTGTTGCAAGCCTAATTCGAATCCAAAATCTTTAATAAGTTTTGAAGAATCATATACACATTGGACATTATGTCCTCTTCCTGAAGATATTAAGACCTCTTCATTTAAACTTTGAACTCCAAGCTCAATAGTCTTTACACCGTATCTTTTTAAATTATTTAAAATTTTTTCGTTAATAGAATCTGGTCTTGTTGAAAGCCTTATAGATTTAACTGAGCCATTTTCTAT
>CAMQDG010000002.1 GCA_946999425.1 uncultured Peptoniphilus sp. | reverse complement strand
TATTTCAGGATAATCCTCTTTTAATAGCTGTGAAAGTTCCTTAAAAAAGCTTGAATTATTTAAGAGTTTTTGGGAACTTTTCAGCAATTCATACAATTCTTCTTTGTTTTCTTCTATGAATTTTCTCTCTTCTCTTATATTTTCTATATTAATCATGGTATTCTCCTTTTAGTTCTAAGTTCTTCTTTAATTATATCATACTTACATTGTTTTTGCAATTGCTGTAAGAAAGCATAAAAAAAAAGGACCCTTTTGAGGATCCTATTTCACATAAGTCTTTGCTTTTAAATTTTCTCCTTCTAAACTTTTAACCCCTTCTGGAAGATATTTTTTGAGCTTCTCAGAATTATCCTTGATTATTCTTACTACCCTTGAGCAGGGCACTTTGTTACAATCTACTCCTATTTTTACAAGATTTGCTTCGCTTAAAACATTTCCCCACATCATGTTAAACACTACTAATATTATTATTACACTCACTATTGAGGCTACTATTTTTTTTATTATTGCAAATATAAGGAAAAACGCCGCTATTGCTAATATTATACTTAGCGTGGTGTTTTGCTGTGGGTTTTGCAAAATATAAGTTATTATATTAAGCATAGCTTATCACCTATTTTTTAGCCCAATTTACAAAGGCATCCATTATTGTTGGGGCATATTTTACTCCTGCATAACATACACATGAAAATAACATCATAAATAAGCCTGCTCTCATTGCGGGTCCTTTTGAGGCAAGCCCCAACAAAAACATAAAGGCTCCTATTATAAATATTATTATCATAAAAGGTTCTGCAAATCTTTGAAGTATATTTACAACTTCAAAGCCTTTCCTTTCTGCATAGTTAGCTACTTCTTCTGATGAGGCTGTTGGCAGTCCTGGATCGGATAGATCCTTGCTCTCCGTGAAAATTTCTCTGCTACTTGAGGTCTTGTTAGGCTCTGCATAAACTGTGTATCCTGTAGACATAAAGCTTATCAGGCTTAACAGCACCATAATTAAAGTTAGTTTTTTTAGTTTCATAAGTTTCGGGTCTTTGCCCTCTCTCCTTTCTCTTTGAAAAAATATTTTTTTCTTTTATATATTAGGAATAATTTTTTTTAATTATTAATGAAACTGAAAAATTTTTTAAAAAAATATATATGAAAAAACCTCGAGATAATCCCGAGGCTTCTTCTAATTATGAAATTCATTTTTTCACGACACCTATAATATCTTCATATAGGCAAGGTCCTAAAAATCTTGAGTCTGTAGAGTTAAGTCTATTATCTCCCATTACAAAGTATTGGTCTTTGTCAAGTTTTACTTTTATATCTCCAAACTCTTTTTTATATAATTCTTGATATTCTTCTTTGCTTATTTCATTTTTTTCACATAAATTATAATTGTCATTATAGGTCTTATTAATGTAAGGTTCTTCTTTTAATTTTCCATTTATATAAAGGTCTGTCCCTTTTATTTCTATTGTTTCTCCGGGTAATCCTATGACTCTCTTTATAAAGGTTTTGTCTTGTCCTTTAAATCTTACTAAAACGATCTTATCTCTTTCTATGGGCTTTTTTTGAATCTTTACTGAAAAGTTATTTACAAGAACTATTTGTCTGTTTTTTAAGGTTGGCATCATGGAAGTTCCTGAAATTTTTGAAAAACTTACTATATATGTGTTTACAAAAATAGCCAATACTATAGCCAAAAGAATGGTCAATATATATTCTGTTTTTGTTGGGTTTTCTTTTTTATGGTCTTTCACAATACCTTCTCCTTAATTTAATAATTTTCTGAACTACTCGGCTACAAGTAACCGAGACTTCCCGCCTAATTTTTTAAAATTATGTCTTTAACGTTTTTCCTGTTTGTTACGTCAGAATTTATTTTTCTAAGATTTGTAAAACTTGCTATTTTGTAATCCTTCATAAAATACTCTAAGACGGAGTCATTATAACTATATGTTAATAAAAATCTTACATCTTTTTCTGTCATCTTATCGCAAAGATCTTTTAAGTCTTTTAAGTCTTCCTTTGTAAAGGGCTTATTTGTATAGTTTAAAGAGTCTAATATAGGCGGGTCAAGATATACAAAGTCTCCTGCTTTTGTTTCTTTTAATATATCTCTGAAATCTCTATTATATATTTCTATTCCTTTTTCCTGAAGTTTTTTACTTACTGCTACTAAACAGGCTACCTCAGGTTCAAATTCCCATTTCCTATATCCATAGGGAGCGTTGAATTGTCCTTTTGAGTTTACCCTATAAAGTCCATTAAAAGACATCCTATTAAGATAATAGAATCTTGCAGCCTTTACGGCTGGATCTAACATTTCATAATAGTATTCGTTTCTATCTAAATCTCTTATTCTATAATAATCATTTTTTGTGTTTTTATAATCTAACATCCATTCTATTAAGTCTTCTGGCCTATCTCTTAATATTGTAAAAAAGTTTATAAGTTCTTTATTGGTATCACTTATTATGGCTCTTTCAGGGTTCATTCCAAAAAATATCCCTCCCCCTCCAAGAAAGGGTTCAATATATCTTCTTGGATTTTTCGGGAACAATTCCTTATTTTGTCTATAAAATTCTTTTTTTCCTCCCGTGTAATATAGGGGAGATTTTAAGAAATATGAAAGATCTTCTCTATTCTTTTTTAGGCTTTCTTTTAAGAGGTCTTTTATCTTTTCTCTATCCATAATACACCTACTTTACTAAGGCTCCAAAGGTGGCTCCTCTTTCTACTTTAAAGGATCCTTTTGCATCTTCTTCATTAAAGGCTGATAAGGCACTATTTACTTTATCTTTGGTTATAAAGTAAACCTTATCGTTACTTTTGTCTTTCAAATAACATCCATCTTCTGTAAAGGCTACATCCTTATTTGCTGGTAGGTTATATACTTTACTTATTACTCTCTCTATTGGGTCAAATTCTTTTAATATCCCTTCCCCTTCTATATATACTATATCTTTAGTTATGCTTACTACTCTTGGATTTTCCATAAGCAGGTCTATTACCCCTGAGGCTTTTCCATCCATCTTATTTATTGATATTAAGGCTGATGATTTAAGTTCTTTTCCAAAGTCTGTAAGTAAAAATAGACTATTGTCGTTTTCAAAGACTCCCAATAAGTTTGTTACTACTTCATATTGGTAATCTTTTTCTCTTGTGCTAACTTTTATGATTCCATTTTCCTGAGATACCCTGATACCTGTTTTTGAGTTTTCATAGAAGTTACTTCCTAAGGCACTTATTACTTTTTCTCCGTTATATATAAGCTTTTTATCTTGGGTCTTAAAACTTAATTCCTCTCCGTTATTTACTACTCTAAGGTCGTTACCTTCCGTGCCTACTAAGTCAATTTTTTCTTCTTTAAGTTTTTTACCCATTAAGTCATATAAGTACAGTTTTTTACCTTCATCATTATATACATAAAGCACATAATTTAAGTTCCCTTTTTTGTTTATTATTTCTTTAGCCTCTTTCATCCCTTCTTCAGCTTTTGTGCTTTCTCTTTTTATTTTTGTTCCTTTTACTACTTTAGTTACAAGAGTAAAGCATATAAAACATAAAACCAATGAAAGGATTATTGCCAGAATTATTCTTATTATTTTCTTTCCTTTTGACATTTCACTACTCCTTTAATATATCTACAGGAGACTATTACAAAGGCAATTAGGTAAGAGAAAATGCTAAACATTGCACATCCGAGTCCTATAAGAGCCTGTATTAAATAATAAAATATTCCTACGCTTAAAGCTCCTGCCGCCATGTCTCCTAATCCGTCACTTGTTCCTCCGCTCATATAATGAACAAGAGCAAGCTCTTCTAAATCTTCTGTTTTCATAAATTTCGGGTCTTGCCCTCTCTCCTTTCTTACGCTATCAATTTTTCTTTTATTTGAGAATTTCTGTTAATATTGTATTCTTCTTTTAATCTTTCGTTTAAATATTCTATATTACCTATGGTATAGAGTCTCTTCTTTGCTCTGGTCCATGCTGTATATATTATTGATTTGTTAGTTATTATATTGTCAAAATCGTTTACTACAAAAAGAACGGTATTAAATTCTGAACCTTGAGACTTATGAACGGTCATTGAATAAGCGAGGTTTAATTCTTCCAAATCTTCTTTTTCATAATTTATCACTTTGTCATCAAAACTGAATTTATAAAATCCATCTTCTTGCCCTATATAAAATCCAGTTTCTCCATTCATTATTCCAAGTTTATAATTGTTTTTGTTTTGAACTACCTTATCTCCCTTATATAATCTTTCGTAATCTCCTATAAAGGCTTCTGTTTCTCCTTTTGCATTAGGGTTAAAGGCTTTTTGAATTATTGAGTTTATATTTAGACTTCCTAAAATTCCTCTTTTTCTTGTTGTAAGTATTTGTAGCTCTGTTAAATTTAATCCTTCTTCTACTCTTCTTTTTACTTCCTTTTGAACTTGAAAAAGTATTTGAGCTGGATCTTTGGTTTTAAATAGGAAAAATTCTCCTGATGGATTTCTATCTCCTACTATTGAGTCATCTATTAGATCGCCTTCTTTTATCTTGTTGGCGTATTTAATTATCTTGGATCCTTCTTTTTGTCTAAAGACCTCTTTTAACTCTGTATGGTTGATTTTACCTGAGTTTATAAGGTCCCTTAATACGAGTCCTGCTCCTATTGGGGCTATTTGGTTCTCGTCTCCTATTAAAATAATTTTTGATTCTTCTTTTGTATGGGTCAGCACGTTTTTAAATAGTTCCACATCTATCATTGAAGACTCATCTACTATTAATATGTCGTGCTCTGAAAATTTTAAATTCGAGTCATCACCATTTCCTGAATATCCTAAGAACCTATGAATGGTTTGACTGAAAAAGCCTGTTGCGTCTTTCATTCTTCTTGCAGCTTTTCCTGTGGGAGCAAGCATTGAAATTTTAAGTTCTGGACATGCTTTTTCAAGGGTTTTTATTAAGACTTTTATCATTTGAGTCTTTCCTGTTCCGGGACCTCCTGATATTAAGGATATGGGAGACTTTAAGGCTCTTACTAAGCCCTCCCTTTGGTCCTTATTAAGAACAATGCCTGAGTCTTTTTGAGCTTCATCTATAAAGTCATTTATCTTGTTACTAAGGTTGTCTTCTCCTCTGGCTATTTTGTTTTTAATGGCTTTTACTATTTTGTCTTCTATAGTTTTATATTTATAAAGATAGACTTTTTCATCATCCGTTACATACACTTCTCCTAAAAGTTTGTATTCTGCAAATTTTTTACTTATTAAGTCTCCTGCTTCTATGGAAGTATTAAGTCTTCTTGAGTTTTTAAAGAGCATGTCTTCTGTTCTTTTTAAAAGGTCTTCTTTGAGTAAATACAGATGTCCTTCTTCTCTTGCCGCTTCTTTTAAGGCTTCTGAAAAGAAAAAGTTTATTCTCCTGTCATCAATTTCGTCTATCTTAAATATCTTTCTTGATAAATTATCCAAGCAATATGGATTTAAATTTAAATTATATTCTGTATTAAGCCTATAAGGATTAACTTTGCATATTTCATAAACAAGTTTCGCTTCATGCTTAGTATCAAGCAACATCACTCTATTAACCTCTTTAAAGCTAAATCCAAAAGACATCAGATTGTAATAAAAAAAGTCGGATCTTATTCTTCCAGAATTTTCTAATAAATACTTTGTTAATTCTTCTTTTTCTTTTTCATTTAAACAGGTTATTTCTTTTATGAAAGAAGTTCCCTGAGTCATATACAGGTTTATAGGCGTGTTTCCAAAAATCTTTTTAGTCTCATCTATTACTCTCTGAGATTTGGTTTTGCCTATACCTTTGGCGTTCATTAAGGCCTTTTTTTCTTTTTTTTCTTCTGCCCCATCTATAAGACGTATGTCTGTTAATATAAGGCTTTCATATTTCGAGTTCTTATCAATTCTAATGTTTCCAGAAACAATGTCTCCAGGATTAATATTTGGAAGTCTTTCTCCTAAGAATATTATTGAGTCGTGGTTTATCCATCTTCTACCCGTGACCTCTCTTATTTTATCTACAGTTGAAGGGTTCTCTATGGAACCTATAAATCTTCCTGATGAGGAACACACTTTTTTAATTTTTATGTTTGCATTAAGTTCACAGAAAATATTTAGTTCCATAAATTACCTCCTTAACGATCTAAGTTTTTAGTTCGTATTTTTCCTATTTCTTTACCTATTATACCATACTTTCTTTCTTTTTGCAAGTGTTTTTTTGAAACTAACAAAATGTTTTCTTTGTCAGTTTTTCTGTCTCTTGATATATTATTAGATTTTTTTTAAAAAAAATATTCACAGCTTTATATTTTTTTGCAATATTTTTAATAATTTTAAAAATTTTTCCCTAATAAATAGTGTAAGAAAAAATTTAAGTAGCCTATTTAGGCAAATATTTAAAGGAGGAAAAATTTTGTTAACAAGTAAAGAAATTCTATCTAAGATTGAGTGTGGTAAAAAGGATAAGTTTAAAAGTTTTCAAGCTTTAAAAGATTATCCTTTGTCAACTCAAGTTGGGATAAAGGTTAAAGACTTTATCCAAAAAGAGCTTAAGATGGATAATATGGGAAACTCCAATATAGGAGATTTTAAATTGGAAGAAGGTATGTTTCCTAATAAGGAAACTTATGAGGCTTATAAAAATAGAGCTCTCATGTGTCTATCTTATTTTGTTTTCGTGTTTAAGGGCTTTAAAAACCTTAAATACAATGTAAAAAAGGAGATTATATCAAAAAAGGGAGAAAAACTTCTCTTAGAAGCTGATATAGTGTGCGAAAATCAAGAAGGAAAGGTGTTTGCCTTAAATTTTTATTTTAAAAAACCCCTTCTTACTATGTCAGGAAAAAACAGGGTTGAAGATTCTAAGGAGGCTATGCTTTTATGGCTGTTAGCTACGGAAATAGCGGGAAAAGATAAGGGAGCTTACGGAGGAATGTTTTATATGATTCCCTCAGGCTCAACTCTTTCAAAAATGGAAAAGTTTGATGTTAAAAAACAAATATTTTTTAACGATTTTTCAAATATAAAAGAAAGAGGCTATTATTTGGATCTTTTCTTTTCTGTTGAAAACATGCCCGACTGCATCACAACTATTAATTGCGATGGATGTAAATACAACTTTTTCTGTAATTATAAGGAAGAAGTAAAGGGAAAAATCATTCAAGAAAATACTGAAAAGCCTATGTTTAATGTAGATGATTCACAACTTAAGGTTTGTCTTTTTGATGAGGGTTATGCAAGAGTTATTGCTGGTCCCGGTAGTGGAAAAACCAAGACTATAACTTCAAGGTTTTCCTATTTAATTTCATCAGGAGTAAAGCCTAAAGAAATTCTTTTAATTACCTACACTAATGCAGCGGCCAACGAAATGAAGGAAAGAATTACTCAAAGTTTAATGATGGATGGAGTAAAGGTTAAAGATGAAGACTTAAATATAACCACTTTTCACGGTTTGGGCTATAAGATTATTTGCGAAAACTTTAAGTTTTTCGGGTATAAAGAGCCTCCAAAACAAATAAATAAGGTGGAAAAATATAAGGTCTTAAAAGAGGTTTATGATAATATATGGGGAAATTTAAGTGATGTTGTAAAGGGGGTTTTAATCTCCTCTTATCAAGGCTTAAATCCTGTAGTATCAAACAAATTCTCAAAAGGGTTTTTAAATCTTGTAGAGGAAGATATAAGCAAAATAAAATTAGGTCTTGTTAATCCTAATCCATTTTTTGGAGACAATTTTGCAAAGAACGTTAATCTTTCTAACTCTACAGATACTCTTCTTGAATTCTATAAGGCTTATTCAAAATATCTAAAAGAAAATTCTTTAGTGGATTATGATGACTTAATTAAAAGTCCTTTAACAGCAGTAAAGTATGATTTTGAACTATATAAGTTTTTGCCTAATATTAAACATATTTTTGTAGATGAATTTCAAGATTCTAACCTTGAACAAATTAATATCTTAAAAAGTTTAATTAAAGGGGAAAGTTTTAAAAGCCTTATGGTTGTAGGAGATCCATCTCAAGCTATTTATGGCTTTAATGGAACAAGCCCAGAAAACTTTAAAAATCTTAATGAACTTTTAGAAAAAGATGTTTCAGATTTTTATCTTTCAACTAATTATAGGTCAACTGAAGAAATCATAGCCCTATCAGAAATTGTTGAAAGAAATCAGTCAAATTTCATTCCTAAATCAATGAAATCTTTAAAATCAGGATATAAACCAAGTTTAGTAATATGTAATGAGTTTGACTGTGCTATAGCCAACACTATCTTTGACGAGCACCAAAATGGCAGAGCTTTTAAAGACATTGCTGTTATTGCCAGAACAAGGACAGATCTTAAAAAGATTGAAAATGCACTTAGTGATTTAAAAATTCCCTTTGTTTATGGCATTAACGAACTTGTATGTTTTAATGACTTTTTAGAACCTATAAGTGATTTTGGAGAGGCTTTAATGAATTTTAATGAGTCTGGCTATTTCAAACTCCTTGCAATGACAGGAGATCTTGAACCTACAGATTCTAAAGAGAAAATGAAAAAGGTTTTAGATACCTTTGTTCATAAAGTAAATGGAGAATTAATTATTAAAGATGGTAAAGCTACTAATAAAAGCTTAAATGAAGTATTTTTAAAAAATATTAAAAGAATAAAAGATAAGAGAATTGCAACTTATGTTGTAGAAAAACAAAAGGAGTTTCCCTTCTTTAAGGATCTTATAGATTATCTTAAAGAAACTATCCTTTATAAAGGCGATGAAATTCTTGAGGCTGTAAATGAAGGCACTGACGCCGTTACCTTAACTACTGCTCATTCAGCAAAGGGCAGAGAATGGGAAAGTGTTCATTTAATTCTTAACAGCTTTAAAATTCCATACCTTAGTAAAAATCCTTCAAAAAAGAGGATTGAAGATAGAGATGAGGAAATAAGAGTTCTATATGTTGGGCTTACAAGACCAAAAGAAAATATGTATTTGTATAGCAATAAAGAAAATGAGGCAAGTTCTATAATTAGACTTGCTTTAGAACAACTAAAATTAAGCAAAAAAAAGAGATCTGTAATTTAATTACAGATCTTCTTTTTGTATTAATTCTCCTTGTATGGGGTCTGAAAAATTTCTCATTATTGTTAAAAGAGCGTTAGCATAATCTCCTGCTAATGCTTGCTTGTAGTAAGCAAAAAGGTTGTTGTCAGCCCTTCTTTTTGCATATTCATAGTTATATGCCATGTAATAATAAACAAGGTCCTCCTGTTTATCCCCCATAGAAGATCCCACAAGATCCGAGGCACTTTTCTTTTCTTTAAGAACCTTTACAGCTTCTCTATATAACTCAAGCATAGCATCATAATCCCATAATTCTCTTATTCCTGTGATAGTTCTTATCTTGTCTATTTTAAAATTACCTAATTCACTGATATATATATTTTCAAAATCTTCTACATATTGCGGCTTATATTCATAATAAATATCTATAAATTCAATCTTATATCCTACCTTTTTCTTGCCATATTTCACATTAAGATCTGTCTTCTCATTTATTTCTTCTACAGCGGGAATAATTACTTTCTTTTCAAAATTTGAAAATCTTTCATACTTACCTTCTTCTACTCCAAGCCTCTTTCTTAAATCTAAAAGACCATAAGTTTTTTTCTTTTGACTTTTTTTCCATATTTCAGACATTATAAGCTCGTAAAGCCTTACTGCATACTGGCTTTTCATAGAGATTATATGCTTTAAATAAAACTTCCCATAATTCCTTTGAAGATTAGTTAACTGACTTCTTGCATAGGTTGTAAGAGTAAAAGACAAAACCCCCTTATTATAGTTGGCAGCCTCAAATATTGACCTTATCTCCCACCTTATACATTGCCCTTTTGCATCCACTTCTTGCACTTCAAAAGGAGAGGCAAACATAATGTTGGCTATTTGTTTAAGATAAGTTGCGGGAAGACCCTTTACTCCAAGTTCTTTTGCTAAAGATCCAACAGAAATTCTCCACTCGTTGTCATTTTCCCCATGAAGACTACTTATTGAAGATGCCATAAGAAGAAATATTTTTTGAGCGTTTAAAGGCCATGAATATCTTGCTTGCAACAGGGGATTAGATTTTACAACTAAGGATTTCTCGTTCCAAAAAGTTATCTGCTTTGGTGATTCTTCATCTACTACAAATTTATTTTTTTTCTCCTCTTGGGTTTTTAAATCTTCTTCCAATATTTCTCCTCCCCCCTTTTCTTGTGTAAATTATATCAATAAAAAAAATAACTGTAAAATTATAAAAGTAGCTACAAATATATTTTTTTATGCCTACCTTATTAATGAAACTGACTACTTTTTTAACGATTCTCTATACTTTTTGCCCTATAGGTGTCTACCTTTTTAACGAAATTAATAGAACTGACTACTTTTTTAACGAAAAAATAAAAAAGTTTTTAAACAAATCCAGTAAAAAAGTAGCTACAAATTTAAGGATTTTTAAAGAAAAAAAGTAGAATCAATCAATAAAAAAGTAGTCAGAGCTTACTTTTTAGAATTTTTCTCAAAGAAATTCAATAAAAAAGTAGACTCAAATCATTAAAAAAGAAAATCAATCAATAAAAAAGTAGCTTTAAAAGATTATAAAAATAGGGTCAGCCAATAAAAAAGTAGCAAAAAAAAATAGAAAGATAGATTTAAGAGGCTTAAAAGGTAGATCTCCTTCAATAAAAAAGTAGCTATAAAAAAACCTTAACCCTTGCAAACACTTATTTACAGAACCCCTTAATACAAGTAAAGAGTATAAAATAAGCTATTTGTTTATATTTTTTTAGCAAAAGCTGACTACTTTTTTAATGAATCTAAGAGAAAAAAATTTAGAAAAAATAAAAACAACATCACTATAAATTTAAAAAAAGAATTATAGAACTTTTTTTAAAAAATAAGCCTTACTCCTTCCACAGCTTTTTTATAAGTCAAGTTACTGAAAAAAAATAATAAAATTAAAGAAAAAAAATAAAAACAACATCACTATAAATTAAAAAAAAGAAAATAAGACTACTTTTTTACAAGGTGGGTTTTTGAGTTTTTTTCTGTAAAGACTTTTTCTTTTCAATAGAGTTTTTATTCTCCTTTCACCTATAAGGTTTTTGGCTTGTGAATTTTGTTTTTTTGTTGAGTCTACTTTTTTAAGCGTTTACAGGTCGAGTTGTTAAAACTCGTTAACTTAATTATGAATTTTTTTCACATGAGTTTATGCCTTTTTTATTATTTTTTTTCATATTTTTCATACAACCTTATTTATTAAAGCGTTTCTGTATGTTAATGACGAAAAAAAGTATGTTTAGTTATATATTTTTTTAACTGTTGCTAATTGGGGGATGGGGTTTTTGTAGTGACAAGACACCCCTGCAAGGTTTCATATAAACATAGGCGTTTGTCGCCATTTTAAGGTTCCTTGCAAAGGATAAAGATGTAATTATATGGAGACGAGATTTAAAAGCCCTTGTAGGGCGTATGTGAGCTCGTGAGACATATTAATATTCTCCTTCCCCATGTGTGAAAACATTGAATTTAAAAAAAATATGTTCACATTAAAAAACATCTTTAGAGCAGAGGCACCTGAATTAGAAAAGTTAAAAGGTTTAGTTTGAATTAATTGATGGGGGTGCCTTGCTAAATACTCCAACGATTATTCCAATTAGTTCTGTGAAAAATAATCAAAGAATTTCATTTTTATCTCCTTTCAGCTTTTTCAGAAACATTTTTTCTTTATATCTCCCAATGGGGAAAAAATAAAGAAGTAGTCTAAAAAAATATTTTCGTACAAATTCCCGGGCGGAAAAAGTTAAAAAATCTTGCAAAAAATACAAAAACCTTTAAAAAAAATAATAAAAATCTAAAAAAATATCAATATACACATTGCATTTAATAAAAAAGTATGGTATAATATAAGAAAGGTCGGAATGGGTGTTAATATTCTGGTCCATTAAACTAAAAAAGAGGGAAAAAATGACTAAAAATATAAATAACTTAAAACAAGAAAAACAACTTAATACTTCTTATGGTTCTGAATCAGAAAGCCCTATTTTGATAAAAGATTTCAATATTTCCAATGTGTTTACAAGTGGGCTTGTTAGCGTGGAGTTTGTTCCTATTTTTAAAACCTTGCACTCATTGCAACAAATAGATGGGTATGATGAAAGCGGAGTTGCGACTTTTTTAAATAAAAAACTTGACTATTCTTATTGCCACAAAACTTACCTTTTTTCGTATCTAATTCCAGCGATAAAAAGAGGAATTAAGGTCTTACAAGAAGAAGGAAGGACTTTAAATTATAAAAACTTACCTATAGAAACGCAAAAAAGCATTAAAACATTCCTTAATTTATTTACTTTTGATGAGAAAACTTATGAAAAAGTCCTTAAAAGATATAGAAGTAAAGGTGCTGGCGACAAGTACATAAAAAAAGAAAGACTCTTACCTCTTTTTAAAAAAATTCAGGCTGAAAGGACTAAAAAACCTATAAGTAAAGAGGCTCTTTTAAAGCTCTTAGATAAGGCTTATAAAAAACATAATAAGTCAGGAAATCTTTTACAGTTCTTAGGAAGTGTAAATCTTAATGATTTATTTAAAAATAATAAAAAGGCCGTCTTTTTAAGTGAGTTTTTTAATAATCGAGTAATATTTAACAACCAATATACAGAGGCTTTTCAAGAGAAGAAGACGAACCAAGCTCAGGAATTATTCATTATAGATTTAAAGAAAGATGTAGATTATAAGTCTTTTCTTGCTTTTTATCCAAAAATATCTAAAAAAGACTTTGAATTTTTGGAAGAAAATTTGCCAAATAAAGATGGAAGTGTAAATAAAAAGCCCTTAGGTTGCTTTTATTTTACAATTAAAGATCTTTTAGAAATAGTCTTTAATGATGATTTTTGTAATATTTTTTTAAGCTTTAAAGATAGATACCCTTTTCCTGATGGAGATTTTAAAAACCTTTATAGGGAAAACTTAAAATTTTTAGATAATTTTGAAGACCTTAAAGACACTCACCCCTACACCTATAAAATGGTAAAAAAATATGTCCCCCTTCTTAAATTTTTAAATGAAGATGGACTTAATAAAGCAGACTTCAGTCTTTATAACCTTGATTTTGAAGAGATAAACAAGGGTGAAATAGTAAAAACTAAGAGACATATATTCTTTGCCTCAATAAGTTATTTATTAAAAAACTTAGGTCTTGACAATCAAAGGAGACGATATATTTCAAGCCTTTCAGGAACCTTAAGCCTTATAGGTCTTTTAGATATAGTAGACCCTTTTGACCTACCTAAAAAGCTCTTAAATAAATCTATAACAGAGGCTCTAAGCTCAGGTAAAAAATACTCAATAAGATATTTTTCAATTCCCCTTTATAAAGAAGCTATAGACAATGTTGAGTATATGGCAAAAAGACTTTATGAATCAGGCTTTAGAGTCTATGTCTTCATGTCAAAGAATAAGAATAGCATAGAAAAAGCCTCAGAAGAATTTAAGAATCAAATTATAGACCTTATAAAAGAAAAAAACATTGATAAGGCGAGAGCCTTAAGTGATATATATTATCTTTTCCATAAAAAATATAGAATAGCAAGCTCTACTCCTGAAGTTAGGGATTTGATTGAATATTCCAGGGATAGGTCCTTTAGAGAATCCTTGGATGCTATGAGATTTTTTGGGAAAGTAGCAGGAGAAATAGAAGAAAGTAATAGCAACCCAAGCCCTGAAACAAAAACAGAAAATGTTTTGGTTATGGCAGAATTTTTTGATACTCACACAGCGGAAATGACGTTAGATTGTGCAAGAGACGCAAGAATAGGAACTAACGGATTCTACGAATTTATTAACTACGCCCACATGATAATGAACTTTGGCAATTATCAGGTGGATGAGGAATTTTTAAAAAAAGATACTAAGGGTGTATACAGAGAATTTGTGAAAAATGCTGAAATTTTAGAGGACTTAAGAAGAGACATGGAGCTGTATATGTCTTATTGTTTCTTTATAAAAATACCTAACAAAGAAGGCGTAACAAAAAGGCTTGCTGAAATAGAAAATATAAGAGAGAACAATTTTAAAGTGCCTTGGGATAAGCCACAAAAAAGGCTATTCCAATATATAAGAAGATTTGACTTTTTTAAAATCTTAACTTCATCAGTGAATGATTATGGAAAATTTTCCATTGACCCCCAATTTGAGGGTTATCAAGAAAGGTACGGAAAAGATCCTAAAGAAATAGAACGCCAAATCCAATTTTTGTTCTTTGCCCTTTCAGGTGAAATGGAAGAGGCACCTATTGTGTTTGACGCTTATAGAAAAGCTTATAATGCCTATACCCCATTTACCAATTTGTCTGAGAACACCAAAAATTATATAGAAAAAGAACTAAAGAAAGTTTATAAGAATATTAAAAAAACATCAGGACCTAAAATAAGTACAATTATTTAGCGAAGTCTTGCGAGATTTTCATGGGAGGAAATTATTGAAAGGATTATTAATAGCAGAAAAACCCTCCTTAATGAGGGATATACAAAGTGCATATAAAAATGCAGGCTTAAAAGACCAAATAGACTTTGCATCTTTTAGGGGTCACGTGGTAAGCCTTGCAGAACCAGATACCTATAGGGATGACTGGGGTAATCCTTGGAGATTTAACGTCTTACCTATGATGCCAACAGAATTTAAACTATCTACAGTAAAAGGGGCCTCTCCCCTTGTTAAGGAACTTAAAAATAAAATAAAAGAAGGTGGTTATGACTACCTTATTAACGCTTGTGACGCAGCAAGAGAGGGCGAGTTAATATTTTATAATTTTTACGAGAGTTTGCCTAAAAAGTATCAACTGCCAGTAAAAAGATTTTGGGCTTCAGACACAACAGAAGAAACCTTAAAAAAGGCCCTTAACAATTTAATAGATGATAATAATATAGACCTTGTAAATCTTAAAAATTCAGCAAAACTTAGAGCCCGTTGGGACTGGATGTTAGGTCTTAACATGACAAGACTATTTACCTTAACAGAATCCACTCTCTTTATAATAGGACGAGTAATGACCTCTACCCTATATTTAGTAGAAATGAGAAGAAGAGAAATTGAAAACTTTAAGCCTATTGACCTATATGAATTACAAGGAACCTTTAATAAGGATAAAATATCATTTTTAGGAAGATGTATAGTGTCAGAAGGAAAAGTAAGGAGTACAGACAAAAAAGAGCTTGAAAAAAGATTAAAAGCCATAAAAGGAGAAGATAAAGCTCAGGTTGAAAAGCTAATTAAGGAGAAAAAAATAGAACATGCAAGACCTTGCTATAATCTAACAGATCTTCAAAAAGACGCAGCTTTTTATTATAAATATTCTCCAGCAAAAACTCTTAATATAGCTCAGAGCCTTTATGAAAAACATAAGATCCTCTCCTACCCCAGAACAGAATCAAGATTTATTCCAAGAAATGTAGCTAAGGAAATAAAAAGCCTTTTAAAAGAACCAATGAAAATCAATGAATTTTCAGGCTATAAACTTGAAAAAAATAAAGTAGATGATTTTGTAAATAATAAAAGGTATGTAGATGATGCAAAAATAACAGACCATCATGCCCTCCTCCCTACTAAGTCTTTTAAGGTAAGTGATTTAGGTAGGCTTAATGAAGAAGAGAAAAAAATATTTAATTTAGTCTTAAAAAGATTTATAAGTTTATTTTTAAAAGATTATGAAGAAGAAAAAACAACCATTTATTTAAAAGTGAAAGACCAAGAATTTAGGGCTGTAGGAAGTGTTCTTGTAGAACCAGGCTTCACTTCCCTGCTTGGCTATAAAAAGGTAGACAGTCTTTTGCCTAAATTAAAAGAAAAAGAACTTATAGATATAAAAGACATTTCAATAAAAAATTTCAAAACAAAACCACCATTATATTATACAGAAGGCACCCTACTGGAAGGCATGGAGGGCGTTGGAAGGGGCTTAAATGAAAAAGAACTTTCAACAATATTAAAAGAAACGGGAGGATTAGGCACCCCTGCCACCAGAGCTGAAATAATAGAAAAACTTAAAAGGTATGGTTATATAGAACTTAGAAAGAACTATATCCACCCTACTCTAAAAGGAATAGAAATAATAAAGGTTTTAGAACCTTATGGATTGTGTAAGCCGGATATAACGGCTAAGTGGGAAATGAAGCTATCTTTAGTAGAGTCAGGAAAACTCAAAGAAACTGAAGAAATGGAAAAATTTAAGGAGTATATAAAGACAATGACAGAAGAAATAATGAATGAAAGAGACAAATACAAAGAAGGCATGGAAATAGGACGATGCCCGAGATGTGGAGAAAAAGTTGTAACAGGAAGATATGGTTATGTATGTGAGAATTATAGGAGAATGGACGGAGGCCCAACCTGTGATTTCTCAGTAGGATTTGAAGTTTGCGGGGCACAAATAAGCCCAGATGAAATTGAAAAAATGTTGAATGGAGAAAAAATAGGACCTAAGTTTATGACATTTAAAACTGGAAAAACAGGTAATCCTATGCTCTACTTAGATAATTATGGAAAACTTCAATTTGATTTTGATTATAAGAATAAAAAAGTAGGTATCTGCCCTATTTGTGGAAAAGTAGTTAATGATACAGGAAAATTTTATGTTTGTGACGGATATAAATTAGAAGAAGAAGACCCTGATAAATGTGAATTTATATTAAAAAAAGTAATATCAGGAACTAACATTAACGAAATAGACATAAAAAAATTATTAACTGAAGGAAAAACAGACTATAAAGAATTTTTATGGAAAAGTGGTTCTAAGGGACGAGCAAGATTTGTGATAGATAAGAAAGAAAGAAAAGCCACAATGGAATTTGAACCTCGAAAGTAGGTCTATTATGTTTAAGAAAAAACTTTTAATCATAGATCCCTCCGAAGCCATGGTGGAACTTATATATAATGCCTTAAAAGACATGGAAGAAATTGAAGTTATAGGCTACTGTGAATGCGTAGAAGATGGGATAAGAGTAATAAAAGAAGAAAAACCTGATATTATAACAACAGAGCTAAACTTTCCTAATCAGGACGAAGACGGAGGGCTTTCGGGTTTTAAAATCTTAGACTACATTTTAAAGAAGAGCCCTCAGACAAAAACCTTAGTAATAACTAACAATCTTGAACCATTAATAAAAGAAAAAATAAAACCCTATAATATAAATGAATATTTAGAAAAGCCCTTCCAACCAAACTTTATAGTAGAAAGGGTCCAAAATATTTTGGAAGACTTAGGAATCTTTTCAATAAATAAAACAGAGCAGACACTTTTAGTAAAAAAGACTCCCATAAGTCGTACAATCATTGAAGCTGACGTCCCTCCTGAAGGAGATCTTATGATTTCCTCTATGAGAGTTAGGTTAAGAGCTCCATCCCATTGTAAAGGCTTATTGGCAGAACAAACCTTAAGAAATAGAAAAACAAAGGAGAAAAAAAAGTGTCCGCCCGGCGGACAGTCGGAAGAGACAGCCCACAAGCCTGTAAAAATAGCCAAAGAAGAGATATTGCATAAAAGAGATATTGACCAAAAGGAGAAAAATACAGAAATAAAATCTCCTGAAGTTGAAAAGAAAAAGCCAGAACGTAAGAATGAAAACATAGACCTTATTAAGGAAGATAAAAAAGATCCTCTACCTATAAATGATGGTGGGTTAAAATACGAGCCTTATAAGGAACCTGAAAAAGCCTATGAAGATTTTGAAGAAGAAAATGATGAACTTATTTTTGATTTAGACGAACCTAAAGAAGAAATATATAAGGAAGAAAACTTAGATTTACCCGAAAAAGAAAATCTTGATATAAACCATGATAACTTAGAAAACAAAGAACCTTATGAAAAAGACCAAGTGGTCTTTGTGGTACCTAAAGAAGAAATAAGGGAAGAAAAAGTAGAACAATCTAAGATACCTGAAGAAATTCATAGAAAGATTCGAAAGAACTCCATAGGGAAAAGACAGGATGTAAAAGAATTTAAAAAGAAAACAGGCTTTGAAGAAGAACTTAATATTCCAAATATTATAAATAAAGGTTTAGAAGACTCAAAAATTGAAAAAACTGTAAGCCGAACAAAACAGAATCAAGAAAGTATAGAGGTGTCAATAGCACCACCAAGAGACTTCAATAAACCATTGGATTTTAAGGACCTTTCTTCTGTAGATATAGACTTAAAAGAAGCACCTATATTAACAGAAGAAGAGGAGGAGGAAGTAGCAGAAGAAGAAAAGGGTATAGTAGGAAGCTTAATAAAAACTTCTGAGAAACTCAATTCATTTTTTGGAAAAATATTCAACAAAAAGTAAGAAAAGCTAAAGAAAGGAGAAGGGTCATCTTAACCCAAAAAAAAACTTATGACATTACCTAAGAAATTAAAAAAAGAACCTAAAAAGAAACCTGAAAAAAAGGTTAAGAAAGAAGAAATAAAAGAAGAAATAAAAGAAGAAAAATTAGAAGAAGCCAAAGAAGAAACAAAAGATGAAAAAAGAGAAATTGACGCAGAACCTAAAACCGAAGATCTTAAAAAAGAACCCAAATCTAAAAAAATCGAACAAGATCCCGTTGAAGAAGTTAAAGAAGAAAAAATACCTACAAAATTTAGAAACCTTATAAAAGAATCTGTAATTTTATATGTGAAAATTGTAGGGCTTGACTTCAATAAAAGGGAAATGGATTTAGAAGTTGAAGGTCTTAATGAGATATGTAAAATGAAATATTCTGAGTTCTCTAATATGGATGCAATTTATTTTAAGCCTAATTATATATTGAATCTACCTAAATTTCCCGCAAAGACCGTAGAATATAAAGATGGATATTTATGGTTTTCAGGGAAAAGATATTATGATGATTTTGTAAAGAGCAAACAAAATGACAGTTTTATTGTAGAAATAGTAAAAGAAGTTGATTATGGAGCACTTTGCAAACTTAAACATTTTAATATCTATGCAGAACTTAGAAATGCAGGCTTTATTAACATCCCCTTTGTAAGAGTCTTTGACGTATATAAAGTAGGGGACGAAGTAAGAACTAAAATCACAGATATTAGCCCAGTTGGAAGAATTACTTTAGAACTTGCAAACAAGGATATTAAAGTTAAACATAAATATCCAGAAGAATATTTGAGACCAGACATTGTTATTTTAGGAGTAGTAAAATCAATTCAGCCCTTTGGATGTTTTGTAAACATAGATGTAGCCCTTGACGGAATTTGTTCTATTCCTTCCGAGCTTGAAGGAGAAATTCAAAGGGGAACAAGAGTTGCTTATAGAATTGTATCGGTGACAGGAGAAGGCGGCGAAAAGAGAGTAAGGGGTAAAATTTTA
Source organism: uncultured Peptoniphilus sp. (assembly GCA_946999425.1). GTDB lineage: Bacteria > Bacillota > Clostridia > Tissierellales > Peptoniphilaceae > Peptoniphilus_B. Next base: position 40,926 of record CAMQDG010000002.1, on the reverse strand, counting down.
GGAGTTGTAAAATAATTAATGTTTTTACCTAAAGAAACTAATATTTATAGACTTCCAGCAATTTTTCGTAAGTATAAAATGTACCAAAATTTTTTAGGAACTTCTCCATCAGCCCCTATGTGTGCCGATACAATAATAAGAATGAAAAATGACAATAAGCTATTTGAATATCAAGTAGCCATTGCCGCCTTTTTATATCACGTAAGATTTGCTACCCCTAAAATGATTTATGAGTTTTATAATGATTATTTAAAGAAAAACCCAGACATTAAAAAGACCTTTAAGTTAAAAGAAAACTTTATAAACTTTGAAAGTTTTTTAAGAAATAGGATAGTAAGTGAATTTGCTATTTCTACAGAAGAAAGAACAAAAAAGATAAATGAAGCTAAAGACTTAGAAAAACTCTTTAGAGTTTATGTGTTGGATATGGGTGGAAAAGCCTTAGTAACCAATTATAGGGAATTTGATGATATTTGGGACTTTAAGCTTACAGAAAATTATAAGTCAGCTGAAAGAATAGCTGTAGAGCTTATAACCACAGACTTTTATTTAAAACTTAAAGATCTTGAAATTTTAAATTTTAATAAAAAGCCAGTTATTTATGTAGGTGATGGATATTTATACCCTGATTTTAAATTAATCATTAAAAATACAGAAACTAATCCTTGTTTTTATGGACAGGTGTTTTTTAAAAATTTCAATGAAGAAAAAATGAGAGAGATCCTTATAAGGTATGAATCTTTAGAAACTACTAATATATGGAAAAAATATTCTGAATTTCAGCCTGTATATCTCTTTATTTGTGAAGATGAAAAAACACTTGAGAGTTTATCTAAACTTTTAGACAGAACTCTTATTAAAAGAGTAAGATTTACTACCTTTAAAAGACTTAAAAAGCCCCTATGGGATGTAGGTTGTTTTTTAAAAAAAGATGACCAAGATAAAGAAGGAAGATTAATTGAGGTAAAATCTAATCATTTCAATCCTGAAAAAGAGGATGCAAAAAGTCTCAGTTGATTATTTCTGGGACAAGAATGAGTTTTGTTTTTTCATGGTAGGGTATGAACTATCCGAACCTATACGCTTGTGGACATTGCAAAATATGCGGTGGATGAAGCAAGAAGCTCGGTTTCTTGTTTACGAGTAGTTCACAAAAAAGAAGCTGCCGCATTTATGCGTGTAGATGAATTTTTGTCTTAGGGTGTAGCTACGCACCTATTCGCAAAATACAGTATTCTATTTAGAAAAGTGTATGCGGATGAAAGTTCTATAAAAAAGGATCTATAAATACATTGACTCTCTTTCTTTAGGTTAGAGATTTCAAGTATTGCGATTCTCTCATATAGAACCTGCCACATTTATGTGTGCAGAGTAGTCAGACAATATTTTATCCCAGTCATTTTTGGCTAAAGCCCGAGAGAAATCTCGGGCACTTTTTTATCCTTAATAATTTATTTTATTTTTTCCTAATATATTTTAGAAAAAGAAAGGAGAGGAATCCTTTGAAAAAAATATTAAATAAAACACTTATAAGTTCCTTACCTATTTGTATGTTTATTGTTAATAACGTGTATGGAAGAGAAAGAGATGTTAATGTCCCTCTTAAAAAATTTCAATCTGAAGTCTTTAGGTTTACAGGATATTATTACGCTTTTACTTTAATTACCGTTGTTTTGGTCTTAATAATACTTTTTATAAAACTTGGAGGCTTTCATTCAAGACCCTTCAAGAGATATGAAGTGGCTAAAGATATAGGAATAGTGCTTTTATGTACTGTTTTATTAGGAGCTGTAGGACTTGTAAGCAAAATACTTATAGGTACGTTTTTTAACTAAGAAAGGAGGAGAGCAAGAATAAATATTCTTGCTTAAGGAAAATGAAGAAAAATAAGGTGATTTCTTTAATCCTTGCTATATCTATGATGCCGTCTTTGGTCTTTGCTGACGGTCCTATGGAGCTTGACATTAGAGAGGATTTAAAGAACCAAGTTTATGAACAGAAAAAAGAAAGTCTCCCAGAAAAAGAGACAAATACGGATTCTAATAATACTCTTTCAGGCTCTGACTTTTCACCTGAAGAAAATAAGGAGGATTTTAAAGACCTTAATAAGGAAAGTGAAAAGCCTACTATTAAAATTCCTGAAAAGAAGAGAGATAAAATTGAGAAAACTGAAAATAAGGATCCTAAATATGAAAAATACTTAGAAGGAGAAACAAAAGAATTAGACTTTGGGAATTATGACTTTAGCTATGAAGTGAAAGATAAGGGAAATAATGAAGGAAACTTTAAAATGAGTCTTTATGTAGGAAACAAAGAAAAAGACTTAGGAGAAGTATCTGATGACCAAGTTTTAGATTTTGGCTTTGGAAATACCACGGGAAACATTGACTTAAATACAGGAGAAATCCCGAATAAGCCTGAAAATAAAAAGAAAGTTTCATATCAATTTGCCTTAAATAAAAATATGCCTAATAGACAACTTATAGATACCAACATAGATGTAGAAAGCAAGGATATTAATGATTTAAAAGAGCTTTTAAGACAATCTTCAATTATTACTAAGGGATCTTTTTTGGAAGATGGAGATGCTTTCTTACTTTATTCCAAGGGAAATATTAAGACTTTTAAAAAAGATATGCCTTTTAAAGATATTTTATCTTTTTATAATTCTGAATTTTTTGAAGTTTTATCTGAAAAATCGAGAGTTGGAGATAAGTATTTAGTTGTTGATTCTTTTGAAAAAAATAAGGCTATTAAAGTCTTAGTTGATGGTAAAGAAGTTAAGCTTACTGCATCAAGTAAGGCTGAAAATGGCATGGTATTTTTACCTGTAAGAGACATTGCTAACGCCATGGGAGCAAGTGTTGAATGGAATAAGGATACCTATATTGCTAAGATAAGTAAAAATAACAAGATTATTGAGTTTAAAGGATCCTCAGACGTAGTTATTAAGGATAGTCTTAAATATCACTTAAGTGAAAAAACGGAAGTAACACCTGAAAAAAGACTTTTAACTGGAGTGTCTATTTTAGTTAAGGCTTTTAATTACTCTATGTATTGGGATTCTTGGGAACAGGCTTTAACTATAGAAAGCCCCGAGTATAGAAAAGCTCTCGACTTTAAAGCTATTGCTGAAGAAAATAAGAGGGCTAAATCAGAAGATGTTGTTTTCAGTGATAGTCAAGGGGTGGATATTAAGGAAAGTCAAAAACCTCATGAGGAAAGTAAAACCTCAATGGATGGAAGCGACAATATAAAGTTGCCTGTTAAAAGGAGGGCCAAATAATTGGAAGATAAATTGTATTTAGTTTTTGAAGAAAAGGGCAAGAGTCTTAAGGAACAATTTAAGAGCCAAGGATATAAATTGGGAAATAAAAAGGATTGGCAGGCTCTTTTTGATAACATTAAAAAACTTTTTGCTAATGGGATTTTAACCCTTAAAGATAGAAATAAGTGCCTGAAAAGGCTTTTGAAAGAAATGTATTCAGATTCCGTAGAAATGGATTCTGAAAAGTAGTTTTTGTAGGAGGAAAAACTTATGCATAAGAGAACAATGACTTTTCTACTTGCAATATTAATGGTCTTACTTAATGTAAGTCCAGTATTTGCAGAAGACAATGTTTTTGTAGGTAAACCAGTAATGGCTGATACAAAAAAAGAAAAACGAAAACGTAGACGGACCAAAAGAACTTGAAACAAGAAAAACAGAAAATGAGGTTCAAAAGGAAAGGAAAAAAGAACTTCCTGTAGAAGAGAAGATTAAAGTTTTAGAAGAAAGAAAAGAAGCTACTGAAATAAAAGAAGCTCCTATTAAAGAAAATAAGACTTTAGAGGAAAATAAGACTTTAGAGGAAAATAAACCTTTAAACATTGAAGAAAAAACAATTAAAGTCAAACTAAGATTTATTAATATAGAAGACAATAAAACCTTTAAAGAAGAAGAAAAAGACTTTAAAGAAAATGAAAACATTGCTTTTGACCTACCTGAAATAGAAGGCTATGAAGCTGTAAATAAGACTATTGAATTTAAAGCTACAAAAAACTTATCTGTAGACCTTAAATACAAAGAAGTAATAGACATGGGTCAAGAAATATTAAAAGCTCCAGTAGGAAGCTCACAACCATGGGCTGAAGACTTATTTAATGTAGAAAACTACGAAGACGGCTTATCAATTACAGGACTATCAGACAAGGGAATAGAATACTTAAAAAACAATAAAAAAGTAGTCATACCCGATACAATAGAAGGTAAAAGAATTAAAAACATTAAAGACCACGCATTTTTTAAACTTGAAATAGAAGGACTTACTTTAAATGAAAGCCTTGCATCCATAGAAGACTATGCCTTCGCCCATAACAAAATAAAAGAATTAATCCTACCAGAAAACTTAAAAAGTATAGGAGCCTATGCCTTTAGAGATAACTTAATTAAAAATCTTAATACAATTAATGTAGAAAGCATAGGAGAAGGATCCTTTTCAAACAACGGAATGACTGACCTTGTATTTGGAGAAAGTTTAAAAACTATAGGGTCTCATGCCTTTGAACAAAATGACTTAGTTAAAGTAAAAATAAGTAACAATATTACTGAATTTGGAAAAAGCGTATTTGCCTTTAATAGTAGATACGTAAAAATTGAAAGTGAAAATAATTTAATTAAAACAGAAAAAACTTACAGAGGCTTTGGTCATGTAGTTAATCCAGTTACAATTAAAGTTAAATACGTAGATAAAAAGACCAAAGAAGAATTACTTGATAAAAAGACAATAGGAGAAGACTTAACTGTAGAAGGTGGAGTATTTATTTTAGGAGAAGAAAACATATATTATCCTGAAAAAATAAAAGGCTACTATATTAATGATGAAATTAAATTTACACCAGACAAAGACGGTTATGAACTTACCTTAGAATATATAGACTTAAAAACCAAACCAACTATAGAAGCCACAGGCTTAAGAATGGTTAAAAAGAACGAACCTGTAGATAAGAATATGTTATTATCCTTTATTAAGGCAAGTGATTTAAAAGGTAAGGATATATCTCATAAGGTAGAAGTATCACCTGAAACTATTGACACCTCAATAGGCGGCTTTAAAAAAGTAACCTATACCGTAACTGACGAGTATGGCAATACTGAGGTTAAAGATGTAGATATTCCCGTTGAAATAGACTGGTTTCAATACCCCATAGGCAAAGGTTGGGTTTTAGGCGACTTTACTTATAGTGAAGATTCTGTAACTGGGTTTAGTAACCAAGGAAAAGAAAAGGTTGAAATTAATAGGGATTTAGTTGTTCCATCTGTAATACCTGAGTATGGGATTGATAGCTTTGATAAGCTTAAACCTGTTACTGCTATTGGAAATGGTGCGTTTACTGATAATCAACTAACAGGTGTGGTTATAGGTAATAGTGTTACGACTATTGGAAAAGGTGCGTTTGCATTTAATAAATTAAAAAATGTGATTATACCTAATAGTGTTACTGCTATTGGAGAAAGTGCGTTTAGGGAAAACAAACTAACCAGTGTAGTTATACCGGATAGTGTTACTACTGTTGGAGAGGGGGCGTTTTTGCGTAACAAACTAACCAGTGTGGTTATACCAGATAATGTTACAACCATTGGGGGTTATGCTTTTTATAATAACCAATTAACAAATATAGTTATACCAGATAGTGTTGCTGATATTGGGGATAAAGCTTTTTATGACAACCTATTAACAGATGTAGTAATAGGAGACGGAGTCAAAACCATAGGAGAAGGTGCTTTTGCAGGATATAAAGCTTATTGTGAAGGCAAAAACCCTGGTAATCAAATTAAAAATTTAAAATTAGGTAATAGCGTTACAACTATTGGAGAAAGTGCGTTTGAATCTAACAAACTTACAAGCGTAGTTATACCTGATAGTGCTACAAATATCGGGCATAAAGCTTTTTATGACAACCAACTAACAAGCGTAATTATACCAGATAGCGTCATAACTATTGGGGATAATGCGTTTGCATATAGCCAACTAACAAGCATAACGATAGGTAATAGTGTTACAAGTATTGGGGATTATGCGTTTCAATCTAACCAACTAACCAGCGTGACTATACCAGATAGTGTTACTACTATTGGAGATGTTGCGTTTCAATCTAACCAACTAACAAGCATAACGATAGGTAATAGTGTTATTACTATTGGAGATAGTGCGTTTACTGACAATCAACTAACCAGCGTGATTATACCAGATAGTGTTACTACTATTGGAAATTATGCGTTTGCATCTAATCAACTAACAAACGTTATTATACCAGATAGTGTTACTACTATTGGAGATAGTGCGTTTGCTGACAATCAACTAACAAACGTGGTTATACCTAATAGCGTTACAAGTATTGGAAAAAAAGCTTTTTATGACAACCTATTAACAGATGTAGTAATAGGAGACGGAGTTAAAACTATAGGTGAAGGTGCGTTTGCAGGATATATAAACGCAGAAGGTTATGAAGGCAAAAACCCTGGTAATCAAATTAAAAATTTAAAATTAGGTAATAGCGTTACAAGTATTGGAGAGAGTGCATTTTATAGTAACAAACTAACAAGCGTGGTTATAGGTAATAACGTTACAACCATTGGGAATTGGGCGTTTGGTGACAACCAACTAACCAGTGTAGTTATACCAGATAGCGTTACTGTCATTGGAGATGGAGCATTTTGTAATAACCTACTAACAAACGTGACTATACCAGATAGTGTTACTGCTATTGGAAAAAGTGCGTTTGCTGATAACCAACTAACAAACGTGACTATGCCTGATTCCGTAGAAGAAATAGGTGATTGTGCCTTTTATAATAACCAACTAACCAGCGTGGTTATACCAGATAGTGTTACGACTATTGGATATAAAGCTTTTTATGATAACCTATTAACAGATGTAGTAATAGGAGATGGAGTCAAAACCATAGGCGAAGGTGCGTTTACTAACAATCAACTAACCAGCGTGGTTATACCAGATAGTGTTACGACTATTGGAGAAAGTGCGTTTTATAATAACCAATTAACAAGCGTAGTTATAGGAGATAGTGTTACTGCTATTGGGCTTGCTGCATTTGGCAGTAATCAATTAAAAAGTGTCATAATGGGTGATGGCGTTACAACTATTGGAGAAAGTGTATTTATTGATAACAAGCTCACCAAAGTAAATATTCCTTTATCTCTTGAAACTATTGGGGAAAAAGCCTTTTGGGGTAATCCCGGCATAGATGACCTTCATAATGTAGCTCTTTTAACCCCTGACAGGACAAACCCAAACAACCTACAAAACAAGAACACCAAAGCTGCTAAAGCTTTGTACCTAACTCCCGATGCAACAAAAAGAACGTATGTTAGATCTTACCCAGGAGGACATGTAATTAATCCTTTAAGCATTAGAATTAACTTTGTAGACGAGGAAAATAAGCTCTTAAGAGACTCAATAGACCAAACTATATCTGAGGGACAAACCATAACATTTCCAACTATATTTGGTTACGAACCAAGCTATATTAAGGAAACAAACGAAGCTATAACAGGCAACTCAAAAAGAGTAAATACAAACGGAAAGAATTTTATAGAATGGACCGTAGTATATAAAGATGTGGAAGCTAAGGCAAAAAATGGAGTTAGGTTTTCAGCTAAATTAGAGCCTTCAAACAACAAAGATCCATATAAATACTATATAGGAGAAGAACAAAGGTTAAATATTAGTCTTAAACTTTCTGCACGAAAGAATATATCAAACATAGATAATTCTGTTATAAAAATAGCTTTGCCCGAAGAAGTAGACAAGAACTCAATCAATGTTCCAAAAAATTCCAATATAAGAGAAACAAAAATAGAAAACAATTTGTTTGTTATTAAATTACAAAACATATCAAAGGGTACTTCCATGGAAATACCGGTTTTGTTTAGGATGAAAAAATATGAAACACCTGAAAATAAAAAATTTGAGCTAAAAACAGCCCTATTTAATAATTATGACAAATATATATCTTCAATACAAAACAATGAATTTTCAGGCTATTATTATAAGCCAAACATGAATATATTAGCAGGGGATATTGAACAAGCCTATTTAAGTGGACCAAGAAATTTAGGAAACATGGCTTATGTAGGAGGTACCAATAAAAAGAGAATAGAAAGCTCCCTTGACTTTGGTTTTGGTTATGAATTAGAAACACCATCATATGGCTCTATGGAAAGGAATGTAAACTCATATAAAATAGAAACAGAACTTCCATCATATATAGCTTATGATAGTAATGGTAATGAAGTAAGTAAAACAGCCTTGTTTAAACAAGACCTTAACAAAGATTGGATCTTAAATGGAAATAAGCTAACCTATACAAAAGAAAGAATCAATACAAGAAATCCGATCTTTCCAAAATTAGTTCTATCATTTCCTGATGCAAAAGACGGAACACCAATAGACTTAAAGGCAAAAATAACATTAAATCCATTTAATAAGGCTCCTGAAGAAGACATTATTGAAGTAGAGGACTCTATAAGAATATATGCCGCAGGAGAAGTAAAAACAAAAGACTCATTTTTAAATAGTAGTCCTTCAGTAAGATGGAACGATATAAATGACTATTTCATTTACGACACAGAAATTGATAGAGAAAAAACAATTCCATGGAGAATAAGGTTTTACGAGAACTATAAAGACGCAGAATATAAAAACCTACAAGTAGAAGTAAAAGACTTAGATGATAAATTTAAGTATCATTCAGTTAAAAATGATTCTGAAGAAGACCTAATCTTTAAGATTTATAAAAATAATCAAATAATAGATGAAATAATCTTAAAACCCGAAGAAGAATCTAAGAAATTCTCAAGTGAAGTTGACAAGATAGAAGCTTTAACTCTTCAAGATAAGGTTATAAAGGACAGACCCGCCTTTACAGTAAACATAAAGGCTAAAAACCATGGTCAAAAATTAGGAGCAGGACTTGTTCGTATAAATTTAGCAGGAAAAGTAAGCACTAAAAAAGCTGACGGAGAAGTTATAAGCCAAACAGCAGGCGGTTATGATAGTTTTAAAATTATGCCTTTTGACTATAAGCTTAAAGCAGATATTGATGTAGATAAAAAAGGTCAAACCTTAGTATCAGGAAACGAAATTAACTATAGAGTAGGTTTAAGAGATTATGTAAATAATCTTAGAGGAGAGACAGAATTTTTTACTAAGGACCTTAAAAACTTTAAACAAGTAGTAATACTACCTAAAGGAGCCTTAATAAAAACTATAGACCTATCTGATGATTTTAAAAATAGTGACAAATCCTTATATGAAGTCTCAGAATTAAAAGATGGTCATACAGTCGTACTTTTTAAAGCAGATAAACTTAAGAAAGGAACAAGGCTTATAGGGGAAATTAAAGTTCTATTGAGTTCTGAAATGAAGGAAGCAAAACACGTAACAAAAACTTATGCAAGTTGGGATAATCCCGACATAGCAAGAGGTAAAGAAGAATCAGTTCCGGATAATATAAGAGCCATAATAGGGGATATTGGATCTACAGATTCCGTAGAATATTCTCTTGCGACAGTAAAAACTGTATACTCAGAAAAGTATGTAAAAACAGAAAATGGAATCTACGGAATATCATCAATATCAAAAGACGGAAATATAGACTATAGGTTAAAAATAGTAAACAACTCAGAAGGAAAGCGTACAAGAGTAGAGCTTATAGACATATTACCATATGAGGGAGATAATAGGGGTTCAGCCTTTAATGTATTTTTAAGAGGCCCTGTAAATCTTACAGACGGAAAAGTCCTATATACAACAGATAAGGCACCAACAGAAAACTCTACATTTACAGAAGGCTACAGAGAGGGCATAACAGCTGTAAAAGTAATGGTTGATAAAATAGATGCAAACTCCACCCTAACTCTTGATTTGTCTTGTAAATTTGACTTATCAGGTGGTCTTAAGGGTATGACGAAAATTGCAAACAAATCTGTATTTAATGACTTCATGAGAAAAGATGACCTAACAGACACCTTTGTAAAATCAGATTCTGTAAAAACAAAATACATGATAGGTAAGGCAAGTATTGAGTTTTATAAGTACGGACTTAAAAAATCTATATTTGGTGGCAACTACAACAAGAAACCTTTAGCAGGAGCAGAGTTTGAGCTAAGAGACTTAGACGGCAACTATATTAAGAGTGCCGTATCAGGCTCAGACGGTAAAGTAGTATTTTCAGACGTAGAAGCAAAAGATTATATTATAAGAGAAACAAAGGCTCCTAAGGGTTACGAACTTGGAAAGGATATAAGAGTTTTATCAACAGACTATAAAATGGAAGGTGAAACCATAAAAGCCGTGCTAAAAGATAGTGTAATAAATAATGCTACAAGATTTGGAAACTTAACCATTAATAAAGTAACTGTAATAAGTAACCCTATATCTGGAATAGGTTTTACTATTAAAGGAACAGACGAAACAAATAAAAACTTCATTAAGAAAATTACAACAGACAATGAAGGAAAAGCTTACTTGAGAAAAATACCTGAAGGTAACTATATAGTAGAAGAAACAGAATCAGGCAGATTTGTACCAGCAGAGCCTCAAACTTTTAAAGTAGAACAAACTCCGGGAGATATAATACCTGAAGACCAAGAAATAAACTTAGAATTTGTAAATAGTAAGGTTAAAATAAGAATTAGCGTAATAGAATATGGGGCAGACGAAAAAATGCCTACAAAAATAACAGATTTAAGTAAATTCAATAGAAAACCTGTTGTAGGAGCGGTGTTTAACGCATCTGATGGAAATGGACCTCATTCATATGAGGGACTTGTAACAAATAAGGATGGATGCATCGAAATTTTACAAAACTTATTAAACTCTGAGAAACTTATGATGGGAGAGATGCAAGCTCCTATAGAATATGTAGCAGCTAAATCTAATAAAGACTTTACAGAAACTGGCGAGACTTACGTTGCTGGAGTATTTCATTTTATTCATGTTAATGATTTTGGGGAAATGAATTTGTCAAATATAATGTGGGAAAAAGGAAATAAATTTGTTTATAATGAAATTATTATTCCTAACCAACTTAAAAAAGTAAAAGCTGAAATAGAGATTGATAAGTTTAATGATAACAAAGAACCCCTACAGGGTGCAAAATTTGAAGTTACAAAAGTAGGAAATAAGCAAGAAAAAGTTGGAACTTTTGAAAGCGGATTAGACGGCAAAGTGAAAATTAACTTAGAAGCAGGAACCTATGAGTTAAAAGAAGTATCAGCACCTGCTGGATATTACCACGAAGACTTTAAAAAGCTCATAACAATTCCAGAAAATGCACATGATGTCAAAAAAATAGAAACTGATACAAATAAAATTAGCGCAGAAGTACAAAAAGAAAATTACGACCTTTATACAACAGACGACACTACAATAACAAGAAAAATAAAATATACTGTAGTAAATAAACCTCTTAAAGTAAACGCCTTTAAATATGAAACAGTCCTTAAAAACGTATCACAAGAAGATGTAAGCCAATATGAAGGAAAAGCAGAATATAAGATAATTCAAGATAAGAATACCTACTCAGTAGTAAGACCTTTAAGTGGAGTAGAGTTTAACCTATACGAAGGAGATACCCTATTAAGGCAAGTAAATACCAATGAAAAAGGCGAAGTAGATTTTGGAGATCTTAAATTTAAAGAAGATGGAATCTATAGCTTAGTAGAAACAAAAGCCCTTACAGGCTTTAAACTTGAAAAAGCACCTTATAGGATAAATATAAAAGCCTTAAGTCAAGTAGAAGGTTTTGATGGAAATATTAACCTTAATATAGAAAACAAGCGTATAACAGGAAAAATAGTAATATCTAAGTATGATAAAAGTGAAAAGAAAGTATTAGCAGGTCAAGAATTTACCCTATATAATAGTGACGGCCAAGTAGTAGACAAAAAGACAACAAATGAAGCAGGTTTAATAGAATTTAATAACTTAAAACCTGGAATTTACACCTTTAAAGAGACAAAAGTAGAGGGAGACTATTTATTAGACCCAACAATTTATAGGGCAGAAATAAGTCTAACAAATCTACTACACGTTGAGAAGATCTTTAATAAGTCAAACTCCAAAGACATAAAAATAGTTAAAAAAGATGAAAATGGAAAGCCTTTAGAAGGAGTAACCTTTGGAATCTTTAAAGATGGAGTTATGAAATACGGTCCTGAAAAAACAAATAAGGACGGAATAGCAACATTTAAAGACGTAAAAATAGAAGAAGGCTTAATAGTAAAAGAAATAAAAACTATAAAAGGACACAACTTAAATAAAGAAGAAGTAGCCCTTAACCTTGAAAAAGAGGAAGTAGAAGTAGAATACACAAATCACACAGCAGAACAAATACTACCTGAAACAGGAACCTTAGGAGGACTACCCTTTATAGGATTAAGCTTAGCCCTACTTTTAATAGGCGCAAAATTAAAGAAAAGAAAAACTCAATAAGAAAAAAAAGCGGAGCTTAAAAACTCCGTTTTTTTTGCAATTAAAAAACCCTACACAAAGTAGGGTCTTTTTTAGTAGATTTTTGCAATATTTTCTAAGTATTCATGACTTAAATACTTAGGTATTTTAAGGTAAGAAACCTTGTTTCTCTCTTGGAAAAACTTATATATTTTAGCAATTATTTTTTCAGCCTCCATCTCAACATCAGTATCTAAATTTGAAACATTAATAAGGTCAATAGCCTTATTAGCTAAATCATTTACGATTTTAGACTCAAGATAATTGTTGGAAAGAGTTAATTTTAAAGAAGTTAAAGCTTTTTGCCTTAAGTGGTCATTTAAAATCATTGCATTAACGAAAGGCGCCATATTACAAAAGATAATATCTAAAGCCTTAAGTAGAGATTCTTCAATAAGGTCCAAAGAATTGTTCTTAATATTTTCGTCAATTAGCTCTTGCAATTCTTCATTTTCAAAATTAATCTCACCAACAGAGGAGAACATAAAAACCTTCATAGAAAACTCAAAATCTCTTTCAAGTTCTTCTTTTTTCGGTATTTTTTCTATAATTTGGTTATAGATTCCCTTTTGTTCATCTAACTCTTTATCCTTATAAGCCTCAGTAACGTATCTTGCTACCTTAATAACAAAATCGCTTTTTATATTGTCGTAATTATCCATAACATCCTTTAATAAGTTATCAAAATCTTCCTTTTGTTTATTATAAGAAGCTTTAAAATCCGGAAACAGAGAGGTGGGTATAAAATTCCCATTTCTAATAGCAGAAGCCTTATATAGCTCGTGCCTTACAGTATTTTTAATAGCTGTAAAATTTTGGATTAAAGCCTTATTTAGGAAGGTGATTTTTCCTTCTGAAAAATGCTGACTGATAAAATCCTTACTTTCATTTGAAATATCTTCTTTTGGCTTAGGCATTTTAATATACCTTGTACCACCTTTAAGGGTTAAATCTACTAAAACCCCTTTTCCATTTAAAACCCTTGATAAATCTCTTACAGAAATATCAACATCATTTTTCAAGATACCTAAATCTTGCAACATTTCTTTTTCTCTTAAATCTTTGTTCATTATAAATTCACTCCTTTAAATACTTGCCTAAAAAGGCTACTTTGTTATTTTTTCTTACATCATATATTAGGTAGAAAGATTTTAAATTATTCACAAAAATTTAAAGACTAATAATTTTTTTAAAAAACATCTAAATAATAGTAGGTAAATTTAATATGTAAGGCGGGAAGTCTCGGTTACTTGTAGCCGAGATGAGAGCCGATAATTAAAAATTAATGTAGCTCATAAGCATATCCTCAACTAAAGGCTAAATAGCCTACATAAAGTTATTTGCTGAGATAACCAATCAGTAAAGCCTCTTATGTGTTGAAACCTAAAATTTAGCATTATGAGTTATATATGGTAGGGTAGGAACTACCCGAACCTATACGCTTGTGGACACTGTGTAAGACTTGTAATCTCCTGTTGTGAGACTTAAGCAGTAGTGGTTGAAGCAAGAAGCTCGGTTACGAATGGTTCACAAAAAGAAAGCTACCGCATTTATGCGTGTAAATGAATTTTTGTCTTAGGGTGTAGCTACGCACCTATTCGCAAAATACAGTATTCTATTTAGAAAAGTGTATGCGGATGAAAGTTCTATAAAAAAGGATCTATAAATACATTGACTCTCTTTCTTTAGGTTAGAGATTTCAAGTATTGCGATTCTCTCATATAGAACCTGCCACATTTATGTGTGCAGAGTAGTCAGTATGTAAAAACAAGGAGAGAAAATTATGGAAGCAAAAGTTATGAGCCAAAAATTTTATGAAGACTTTATGAGGTTTAAAAGCTATGTAGAAGATCCAGGGAAAGCCTATATGGTTATTCCAATGACCAAAAAGTATTTTAAAGAAGAAGAATCTTTTAAATTAAAAAGCATAATGTATTTTCATAAGGATAAAAATTTAATTTTTAATGTAGGAAAAACAGGGGAGCTTTTAAACATGGAAGTAATACTTTACATGATTAAACTCTTAGAAGGAGAAGAAGCAGTCCTATATGTTAAAGACAAAAAAGAGCCTTTAAAAATTAAAAATTTTTATATTAGAGCAACAGAAGATAAGAAAAAAGGCATTTTATTTGTAAGATTTGAAAACAACGAAACTATGCAAATAGTATTTCGTGTGTAAGAAAGGAGACAAGGGCAAAGCCCGAAATTTATGAAAAGAATATTTTTATTATTTACTCTAATGATGGGTATGTTGTTAAGCGGAGTTTATGCAGAAGAGCCTGTAAATACTCCCCTTTATTCCCTTACAATTCGTTCAACCTACCAGGTAAACAATGGAGGAAGTCCTGAATATGTAATAGAAAAAGAAGATGGAAGTTTATTTTATGCAAAAGTAACAAGCCTTGACGGAGCAACAGTAAGCCTACCTCAAGGAAGTTATAAGGTAAGAGAAACAGTAACGACCAAAGGTTTTAAACCCATGGCAAAAGGAGACGTGTATGTAAACTTGCCTCACAAAGACGAAAATGGAGAATATCATTCAAAGGTAATAATTGAGATGAAATCTGAGAGAGTGGATGGAGACCCTATTAAGGAAAGTGAAAAGCCTAAGGATAGTCCAGAAATAGCACCAGAAGATCCTACAATTTTATCAGAAAGACCAAAAGATGAAAAAAATGTAGAACCTCAGCCAGAAATTCAACCAGAACCAAAAGAAGAACCAGAAGAACCTCAACCTGAGCCAGAAAAAGAAGGAATGATAAATTATGAAGAAGGCTCCTCAGACAAAGCACCAAAAACAGGCGATAGCCTTTATCTTGAAGTTGCAGGAATGTGCTTTATAGTTTTAATGGGCGGAGTCTTATATGTAATTTGGCGTAAAAAAGAAAGAGTAAAATAAGGTGAAATTTTATGAAAAAGAAAATTTTAGTATTTTTTCTTTTATTTTCTTTAATATTTCCTATATTTAGCCCCCTTAGTCAAGCAACAGAACTTAGATTTTTTGATGGAGAAAAAAAGGGTTTTAAGGAAGATTATTTAGGGGAAAATATAGAAGAATACAAAGAAGAAATTCCAGAACTTTATTTGGATGTACCTGAAGAAAAAATAAGAGAAGCAGAAGAATTTCAAAGAGGGATCTATAAAGATCCGGAAGATAATATAAAGTCACCAAGAGAGGAAAATACCGAAAAAATAGAAGAAAATATACCTGAACTTAAAAAAGAAGAACCCACATACTCATTTAGAAGCATGAAAGATGATGGTATATATGTAGGTGAATCAGTGGATAAAGACGGAAATCCATTAAAGAAACCCTTGGAGGACCAAGGAAAGAGTCAAGAAGATGACCTTGAAATAAGCGAATTTCAAGACAGAACAGCGGTAAGAAGTGAAGAAAGAGTTGTTATAAATAGTCATGATTTTATTTGGGAAGGGAAGGTCATTAAAGGTCTTACAGCAGAAGGAAAGGCAAAGCTTGATAGTCTTAAAGACCCTAATGATGATGTAATCTTTTATATAGACTCTGAAGCAGAAGGAATTGCAGATTGGGCTTTTTATAAGCAAGCTCCTAAAGTTGGAAACATAACTATTTGTTTTTCAAAAGATAGTAACCTTAAATTTATAGGTCAAGGGGCATTTTTTGGAGCCGGAGTTAAAAATTTCGGAACTATGTTACAATTCCCTAAAACCTTAGAAAGAGTTGGACCTTATGCCTTTGCAAATAATAGAATTGTTAATTATATCATATTTACTCCAATTCAAGTTCAAAGACTTGACATAGGTAAATATGCCTTTGCTCAAGCTTTTATGGAAAATATTATGATAAATACTTCTGTTGAATTTTGTGGTGGTAGATCTTTAATAGGAGAGGATACAAGGCTGATTCCTGCTGATATAAATATAGGAGAAGGTGCTTTTCATCACGGAAAATTTACAACCCTTATTGGAGGAGAACATTTTACTATGCCAGCTAAACACGCAACGGTATATAGAATAGCCTTTGGTGCAATGGCAGATGACGCAAAACTTACCATAGGGGATAAAGCATTTTCAGGTTGCAATGGAAGTAAGCTTATTTTACCTTATAACGTAGTTGAAATAGGTGATAGTGCTTTTGAAAATAACAATTTTACAGGAAGTTTTCCATATATTAATGATAAAAACTCCACAAGTGGTTCTTTTTATGACGATTCTTCAACCCAAAGAAAAATCTTTCAAAACTCAAATATTAAAGAATTTAAGCTTGAAAGAATAGGGAAAGCAGCCTTTTCTAATGCAGGCTTTACAGGAGACTTAATTTTAGGACCACAAACCTATACAGATAATGGTGAAACATTTAATGTGGGAGGCTTTCCTAACCTTAGAGAGATAGGAGAAGGAGCTTTTTCTCACACAGGATTTACTGGAAAGTTAAAACTTGAAGGTCTTCCTATAGAAGAAGTTAAATCCCTTACTTTTTATGGTGGATTTAATGCAAATAATGTAAGCGAATCTCCTTACTTCAAAGAGGGTCTTGAATTAATTAATTTACCTAACTTAAAAACTATAGGGAATAAAACATTTACCCACTTTTTACAATCAGATAAAGATAATAAAAGCATTAATTTACAGGAAACAAGAGCCTTAAATAAGGAATATGGTTTTAACTCAATCACCCTTAAAAATTTACCTAACTTAATAAGTTTAGGACAACACGCATTTCAAGACTCAAGATTTGAGGGAGACCTTGATTTATCAGAAGTTCCTAAATTATCAACTGTGGGATCTCATGCTTTTTCCAACGCAGGTTTTACAGGAAAATTAAAGGTTTCTGAAAATAACAGCCTTAAAGATGTAAATGAATCAGCTTTCTTTAATACAGGTTTTTCAGGAGTTGAATTTAATAAGATGAAAAATCTTGAAAGCATTGGGAAAACAGCATTTGCAGGGGCAAGATTTTATGAAGACGGAATAAGTCTTGATGGACTTTCAAATTTAAAAACCATAGGGGAATCGTCTTTTCAAGAATCAGGACCTTTAGCAAATGAAGGATATACAGTAAATAAGCTAAATGTAAAATTAAACAACCTTCCTAATGTAGGTGAAATCTCTGAAAAGGCCTTTGCACACACAAACTTTAAAGGAGATCTTGAAATATCAGGACTTCCAAACTTAACAACCATAAAAAAAGAGGCTTTTGGGATTTTCTATAAAGATAGCGATGAAACAAGGCTTAAAAATAACCTTAAAAATCAAGATGATAAGGGCTTTGAAAATTTATCATTAAAAGACCTACCTAAACTTAAGAGTATAGAAGAAAGTGCTTTTCGTAACAATAAATTTAAGGGGATATTAAATTTATCAAGTCTTACAACCTTAGAAACCTTAGGTGATTATGCTTTTGGCTGGAATGGGTTTACCTGTGTTGACCTGCCTGATTCAGTAACTTCCATAGGAACAGAAACAGAAGGGCAATATAGACACGCCTTTGTAATGAACAATAAAAACTTTAAAGGAAAAATACAAAACTTAGACCAAGACAATGAACGTTGGAGTGAAGAATTTTTCAATTTGCCTATTTTCTCTAAAACCTTAAAAGATCTTGAAGAAGACGACAAGGGCTATGGGGAGTATAAAGTAAGTACAGAGGGGTCTTGTGCAAAACTTAACGCTAAAAAAGTTATAGTAAAGGTAACAACCCCTAAAGGAGAAGATGACAGGTTAAAAACTTTAATAATTAAACTTTTAAACCCAAAACAAGAAGAAGAACAAGGAAGTAATACAAAGGGAGACAATAAGACCTTTGAAATAGACACCCCTACAAATAAAGATTGGAAAGTTGTAATAGATAAAGAAAAGGGACTTACTCCAGAGGAAAAGGCAAAATTAGAAGTATTTGACTTTGATAAAATACCTGAATTTAATGGAGGAAAAGAAATCCCCGAATTTATTAATAAGGAAAGTAAAGTGAATATAAGCGTTCCTTATAAAAAAGCAAACCTTACAATAAATTATGTAGACGTAGAAACAGGAGAAGCAATAAGTGACCCTGACAAAATTAAAGATGTAGATGCTGATTATAAAAATCTTATTAATGGCAAATACACCTCAAGAAAGGACTTAAATCCTAAAGTTATAGACACTTATGATTTTGTAGATCCTGACAAAAACAAGGAGACATACAAAGATAGTAATGTGCTTAAAGACAGTAAGGGAACTTATACAAATGTAGGAATAGGAGAAAATACAATTACCCTTTATTATAAGAAAATTGAAAAAATCATAACAATAACAAAAATTTCAGATTCAACAAATAAGCCTATGCCTTGTATAGAATATGGAATTTATGAATCAGTAAACGGAGAAAAGGGTAAATTAATCCAAAAAGCCGTAACAGATGAAAATGGAAAAATTAAATTTAGCTTAAGTAAAGACGTAATAATAGAAGAATTAAGGATGGTTCCTAATTGCAGCAAATGTGACGGCAAACCATGTACTGATGTATTTAAGGATTATGTTCCAAATAAAAAACCTACTCCTGTAAATTACAAAGATACGCCCACAGGAACAGATGTAATATATAAGGGTTATCAAATATCTTTTCAGGTACCTGAAACAGGTACTTTAGGACTTATACCTTATATAGTTTTAGCACTTGCCCTTGGTGGATCTGCCTTCTTCTTGTTAAAAAAACGCAAAAAAGAAGAAAAAAAATAAAAAATTTAAAAAATTTTTATAGGGGCTAAAAAGCCCCTTTTCATTGCAAAATAAAGGTTTGTAAGAAAAATATTTCATAAAGACTCGGAACTGTAACATAAATGTAAAATAAAAACTATTGCAAAAAATATTTAAGTGTAGTATAATATGAAACATAAGAGTTAGTTAAGTAAGTTGAAAATTCAAAGAACCAAAAAAGGATCTGAAATTTTCTTGTTAGTGCTGATTTTTTTCAGTGAAAATTAAAAGGAGGACAGGGGAAAATCCCCGAACAAATTTATGAAAAATTTTATTAAAGAAAAAACAACTTTAGCTCTTGCCGCTATAACATTGGCATCAGCGTTCCCCTTCAGTGCATTTGCAGGTGAAGCGGAAGTAAAAGGATTTAACGAAGAAGCAACAAAACTTCCTAAGGCTGAATCCTTTCTTATAAAAGATTATCACCAAAACAAAGAAATATTAAAAGCTGTAAAAGAGGCTTATGCAAAACTTGAAGAAAGTGATAAAGCATCCCTTGATAAAGAAGCAGAAAAAAACTTTGAAGCTCTTAAAGCAAAAGAAGAAGCCTTTATAAAGGAAGATAAAGATGCTCTATCAAAACTTGATGAAGCCGTTGCAAAACTTCCTAAGGAAGTTAATAAAGACAACCTTAAAGAAACAGAAGATAAATTAAACGAAATTCATCAAGTAATTTCTTTAATGGATAAGTCTTTAAGAGATAATATTTCAGAAGCAACAACTAAAGCAATAGCAAAAGCAGAAGAAAAAGTAGAAGCTTGTAAACAAAGTATAGCAGACAATATTAAAAATGAAAATTTAAAAGCTTTAAATAAGGCTTTAGATGCTTATGAAAAAGAAGTAAAATTTGTTAATGGTATTAACAAAATGAAAGTTACCTTATCAACTCCAGAAGTTCCAGCAGGATATTCAGTTGATATATCCGTAAATGTAAATGGTAGTCTTATGCAAGAAGTGAAAAATATAAAGACTGCTAAGAATATTGAAGTAGGATTTTTACAAGGAGCAAAGTATAAGGTAGAAATTACTATGACAAAGGGAGACATAAAATCTTCTATTACAAAAGATTTAAAAGCTCCTGAAGTTACAGCACCTTCTTTAGCCTATGCTTATGTATTTGATGGTGGTCTTGTAATAAATGTAAAAGCATCAGCAGGAGTAAAAGATATCTTCTGGGCTTATAAGGGAGAAAGATATTTTTCTAAACTTTCATCAGACGCAGGATATGGAAGATATTACAGAGGAAATTCAAGCAGAGATAAAAATGATTTCTCAGATTTCTTTAAAAAAGTCGCTCCCCTTGACAGATATACAAGACTTGATAAGGATGATTACAGAATTAATGTAAAAATTCCATCAACAGTAAATATCTTAGTAGAAGACAACATGGGCAATAAAACACCTATGACAATTAAAGTAGAAAAAGACAACACAGCACTTACAAAAACAGTTCCGTCTAATGTAGTAGATGCATTAAAAGACGTAACAAACTTCACATATAGAAATCGTGACGAATATAAAGATCTTTTAATTGTTGATAAAAACACTGTTGTAGACCTATTTGAAGTATTTGAATCTCATATAGTTAAAAAGTTAGGCAACTTTAATACAAGAGATTTAACTTGGAAATCTGAACAATTATCAGACTCTATTCCTTATACAGGAGTATATAAGTTTGACAAAGAAGGAACATTCCAAATCCAAGTAAAAGATACAAATGGTGGTAAGACTGCTGACATGACTGTAATAGTTAACTCAGGAGCAAACAACGTAAGATCTTATGAACTTATTAAAAAAGAGATTGAAGTTGAAAAAGACAAATTTAAACCTATGGATGCTTTAAAATTAAATCTTTACGATAATGAAAAAGCAAATCCTATATCTTTTATAGCTATAGTTAATGGAAAATATGTGAAATTAACTGATGAAGTAGCCTTTAAAGATAAAGACGGTAAAGACGTAGATAAATTAATGGTAAAAATTGTAAACCTAAAAGAAGATAAAACTTATGAAGTAACTTTTGTTAAAAAAGCAGTTCAAAAAGATTTTCCTGACATCAAAGGTCACTGGGCTGAAAAAATGATTACATCTTTAGCAGAAAGAGGAGTAATCAAAGGCTATACAGACGGTAAATTTAAACCAAACAATAAAATTACAATTAGAGAAACCTTGCTAATTCTTGGCAGATACGGTCAAAGAAATGAAAAACTTTGTGGAAATAAAGTTTCAGACTTTGAATTAATAAGCAAAAAAACAAAAGACGATAAAATCAACTGGGGCTATGACGAAATTAAATTCGCAATGGATAGACTTCCTTCAAATATCTTTGCAGGAAAGAATGAAGAAGCCCTTACTAATACAGCAATAACAAGAGAAGAAGTAGCTTATATAATGAAACACCTATATAACGTAAGTGAATCATCTACTAAGGCTCCTTTCACAGATATTGAGAACTCTAAGTATTTAAGTGAAATTAATTCCTTAACAAGCTCAAACATCATTCGTGGATATTTAGACCACACATTTAAACCAGGTCTTGAGATTACAAGAGCTGAACTTTCATCACTTCTCTTCAACTTGCCTAATTCTTTTAAGTAAACCGAGTTTAGACCCTACCCTCAAAGGGTTAGGGTCTTTTCTCTTTATGGAGGAAAAACATTGAAAAAAGAACAAGAATATATTGATAAAGAATTTTTAGATAAATATGTAAAAGAAATAAAAGAGGATGAAATAAAAGAAGCTTTAAGGGCTCAATCAATGCAATATTATGCCTTAAAGGCTTTTGAAGTTATAATTCAAAACGGTCTTGTAAAAGACATGGCAACAGAAGAACAGAAGAAAAATCCAGCATTTTTAAATGGGATGCTTGAAGGATTTAAAATAGCTTGGTCTATGTGTTCCAATGATATACCTACAAGAGATTTTGTTTTAGATGCAGAACGCTATGTGGAAGAAAATACTGTAAAATAGCTAAGGAAAGGGGGCAGACCCTTTAAGTGGTCGTGTAAAATTGAGAAAAACACTATCAAAAATTTTTTTAATCCTTGCCCTTTTAGTTATAACTTATCCCTTTGCATCAAGGTATTTTTTAGGGAGTATAAATAAGAGCTTGCAAGATAGTTTTTATTTATCTCAGGAGAGTATAAGCAAAGAAGAAAAAAAGAGAATAGATAAGGAAAAGAAAAAATATAACGAGACTCTTTTAAACGGAGCCTTTAATGCAAAAGGAGACGTTAAGGGTCTTAAACTTCCTACAACAAGAACAATGTCAGAAGATCTTACCCCCTTAGGACTTTTATATGTACCTAAAATTAATGGGGAAATGCTCATATATGCAGGAACAAGTGACGAAGTTTTAGCATCTGGCGTAGGAATAATTAAAAATACATCAATGCCTGGTGGTATGGGGAGCCACAGCGTAATCTCAGGGCATAGAGGGACCCATAACGCAGAGCTTTTTAGGCACCTTGATAAACTCCATCAAGGAGACGAGTTTTATGTAATTTTTAACAAAGACCTTATGAAGTACGTAGTAAGGGATGTAAAAATAGTACAACCTGAGGAAGCCTCTGTATTAAATGTATATCCTGATAAGGATTTGGTAACTCTTTTAACTTGTACTCCTTACCTTATAAATACAGAAAGGCTTTTAGTTGAAGGTGAAAGAAAACCTGTAGAGGAAAGAGACAGAGCATATTTTGCTGATAAGTTTTCTATAGAGCGAATAAGAGGTAAGGAAAAAGAAGAATTTAAAGACATAAAATCTTATGGAGAAAAAATAAAAGAAGCTGAGTTTAAAACCCGTTTATTTATAGGGATTTTAGGAGGCATTTTATTTATAAACTTCATAATTATACTTCCTCTAATCGGCTGGAGGAAAAAAGAGAGAGAAAGAAAGGTCCATTAAGGTTATTTAGGAAAGTAGAAACCTGCAAGAGCTTTGATAAGGCGGGAAGTCTCGGTTACTTGTAGCCGAGATGAGAGCCGATAATTAAAAATTAATGTAGCTCATAAGCATATCCTCAACTAAAGGCTAAATAGCCTACATAAAGTTATTTGCTGAGATAACCAATCAGTAAAGCCTCTTATGTGTTGAAACCTAAAATTTAGCATTATGAGTTATATATGGTAGGGTAGGAACTACCCGAACCTATACGCTTGTGGACATTGTGTAAGACTTAAAATCTCCTGTTGTGAGACTTAAGCAGTAGTGGTTGAAGCAAGAAGCTCGGTAACTTGTTGCCGAGTAGTTCACAAATGTTTGAGGATAATAGCATAGACGGGGTATTATTCGATCCTCCATATTCAGCACGACAGATATCTGAGTGTTATAAAGACTTTGGGATTGAAGTAAGTAACAAAACAACGCAATCAAGTTTTTGGTCTAATCAGAAAAAAGAGATTGTTAGAATAGTAAAAAAAGGTGGAAAAGTAATAACATTTGGTTGGAATAGCGGGGGAATTGGGAAGTCTTATGGATTTAAAGTGAAGAAAATCTTGTTAGTTCCTCATGGTGGATGGCACAATGATACAATATGTGTTGTGGAAGAAAAGACAATGGATATTAAAGAAAGCTAAGAAAAAAATAAGATCTCGTTTTTGCGAGGTCTTTTTTTAAACTTATTTTTATTGCAATTTCAGTGTAAATGTGGTATAATATGCAGGTAAAAGGAAACGAAGGCAGCATACAAAAGATGTTAGAAGAATATTTATTAGACACAAAAAAGAGGTAAATATGAAAAGTAAAGAAGAAAAAGTAGAAGAATATTATAAGGCGTGTCTTGATAGATTAAATGTTAGGCATTATGGAAAGACTGAAAAAATAAACTCATCTATATCCAAGGCCCTAAGTGATGCTAAGAGCAAATCTGGAGGCTCAGGGAATAATTATCCTGATATCCAGCTTTTATTACAAAACAATACCCGCCGTGATATACCTGTGATGATTGAGGCTAAGGGAGCTAAAAATAGGCTTGAGAAACTTACAAAAGAAGGAGATATTGAGCTTATAAGCAAGGGAGAAAAGCCCCACAGAGCAGTACAAGAATATGCCGTAAACGGTGCTTTGCATTACGGTCTTGCCATTCTTGATGAAGGTACTTATAGCGAGGTTATTATTATTGGTGTTAACGGATGGGAAATGAAAGATGGTTGGATATCAAACCCAGAACATAAAGCCTATTATTTGTCTCAAAAAAATGGGAAAGTACCTAAAGAAATTCAAGGTTTTGATTTTTCTCAAATAAAAAGCGAAAATATTGATTCTTTATATGAAATGCTGGATAAACTTTTGCTTACCAATGAAGAACTTGAAAAACTTAAGCGTAGCAAAGAGGAATTATTAGAACAAAGCATTAAAAATATTCACCAAAGAATTTATGATGACGCTGCTATTAAAAATTTGCTTTCAACTAATGATAAATTGTATTTTTTCTGTGGATTGATTATGGCAGGGCTTACTACGGAAGGAGTAAAACCCCTTGAAGTAACTGATTTTCATAGTAATGATGATGAGTTTGATAGTGACGGAACTAAAATTCTTGGTCGCACCAATTCATTTTTAAAGAAAAAGAATTGTCCAAGTGACAAAATTGAAATGGTGAATAACTACTTAAAGCCTGTCTTTGAAAAGAGGGATCTTTGGAAACCTGTTAATGGTGAAAGCGTAATTAAATCTGTTTATAAACAGGTAAAAGCAGAGATATTGCCGTTACTTGAAAGCAAGATCCATTTAGATTTTACAGGAAAGATATTAAATAGTCTTAATGATTGGGTTTCTATTGATAACGATAAAAAGAATGATGTTGTTTTAACCCCACGCTTTGTAACAAATTTAATGGCACGAATTACAAGAACAAATAAAGACTCTTTTGTGTGGGATACTTGTATGGGATCTTCTGGATTTCTTGTATCTGCCATGGAACTTATGATTGATGATGCAAAGAGTTCTATTAAAGATAATACTCTTTTAGATAGCAAGATTAAAAATATTAAGCAAAATCAACTTTTGGGTATTGAGATTCTTGGTAATATTTATATTTTGGCAGTTTTAAATATGATTCTTATGGGGGATGGTTCTTCTCAAATTATTTGTGGAGACTCTCATAAGGAGGCTCCTAATTTCATGAAATCACACAGTTTTCCGGCTAATGTGTTCCTACTTAATCCTCCTTATTCTGCACCGGGAAAGGGTCTTATCTTTGTAAACGAAGCCTTATCAAAGATGGATACAGGTTATGGAGCCGTCTTAATTCAAGAAAATGCAGGTAGCGGGCAAGGTGATGTATATGCCAAAGAAATATTAAAGAAAAATACCTTGCTTACAAGTATCCACATGCCAACTGATTTATTTAATGGCAAGTCTTCCGTGCAAACAGCCATCTACTTATTTAAAGTTAATCGCCCTCATGAGGTAGATGATATGGTTACATTTATTGATTTTAGCCAAGATGGATATGCAAGGCAAAATCGTAAAAAATCAACTCAAAAAGTAAATTTGCGAAATGTTGACAATGCTCTTGACAGATATGATGAAGTTGTGGCAATTTGTCTTGGTAAAAAGCCTAAAACAGATTACTATACCGAAGCGAATGGACTTATAATAAAAGACACCATCACTCTTAATGGTAATGATTGGACTTTTAACCAACACAAGAAAATTGATACTACTCCTACAGAAGAAGACTTTAAGAAAACAGTATCTGATTATTTAGCATGGAAAGTTAGTGCTATTTTAAAAGGCGAGGTAAAGTGGGATGAATAAGAAAAAATACTGTAGTTTTTTTGTTAAAGAAGTTCTTAATGTAGAACAAACAAAATCTGTTGTGGCTAAATCGGATTTAACTTTTGGGGATATTCCGTATGTAACCAGAACAGTTTCGAATAATGGTTATATGGGAAAATGCGGAAATTTAGAAAAAATCAATCACGGTAATTGTATAACCATAGGTGCAGAAACAGGAATAGCGTTTTATCAACCAAATGATTTTGTAGCAGGAAATAAGGTTTATAGATTAAGTCGTGACGGATTAGGGGAGAAAGAATATTTATTTTTAACAAGTATTTTGAATGTGCAAGCGAAAAATTATTCTTATTCAAATGCTCGCATTCCAGAAAAGATTAAATCAGAATTGATTTCTCTTCCAGTTATAGAACGTGACAACCCCAACCACGAATATACGGCAGACGACATTGACTGGCAGTATATGGAAGAAAAAATCAAGGAGCTGGAAGAAGAAAAAATCAAGGAGCTGGATGCCTATTTAAAAGCAGCTAATCTTGATAATTATGAACTTACTGAGGAAGACAAGAAAGTTCTTTCTCTCTCTATCGAAAATCCGCATCTGACGAAAACGGCTCTTTGGAAGTTGGTTGCAAAGATGGGACTCTAAAATCATATCAGTATTAATAGCTAAGGAGTACACATGAAGGTACAGCTACGTACCTATTCGCAAAATACAGCATTCTATTTAGAAAAGTGTATGCGGATGAAAGTTCTATAAAAAAGGATCTATAAATACATTGACTCTCTTTCTTTAGGTTAGAGATTTCAAGTATTGCGATTCTCTCATATAGAACCTGCCACATTTATGTGTGCAGAGTAGTCAGTATCGCAGATGTAGTCAAATACAAAGACAAAGTTATTAATACGACAAAAAAAATAGTAAATAACCCAAACTAAAGGGATATTTCACGAAAAAATAAGAAGGTTTAAAGCCTTCTTTTTTTTGTGCTTTTTATTCTTAATAATTTCAGAAATTTATTCCTAATAAATAAAAGAAAATATAAAGAAAGGAGAGGGGTTTTCAGGTAGGTAAAAAAGGAGAAAACCCTGAGAAAAACATGACGTATATGGTACCTCCTGACATTAAGGAGAAAGAAAAAATAATAGGCGGACTGTTAAATTTAGGTCAGTTTGTCTGGTGCCTTGTAGGCGTAGGAGCTTGCTTTATGACTTTTGGTTTATTCGCAACATTTTTAAAACTTTTTGCAATAATACCTGCTTTGTTGGTTTTAGGAGCTTTTGGACCTCTTGTATTTTATAAGGTAGATGAAGTACCCCTGCCAACTTATTTATTAAGAAAAAGAAAGTTTAACAAGAAGACTAAATACCTTCCTAATATAAGGCAAGATAGAAGATGGAAATAAGGAGAATTTTATGATAGTAGCAGTAATAATAACATTAATATTTGCAGGGCTTATAGGAGGCGTTCTATATTTTATATTTAAAAGTTATAAAAAAGTAGAAGCGGAAGACCCCGATAAATCTAACGATCCCAACATACAAACAGCAGCTGAAAGTTTGCCTTTTGTAGGCTTTACAGAAACAGCTATAGATTTGGGGAACTTTAATTATAGAGCAATTATAGAGTGTACCTCAGTTAATTACAATTTAAAAACTGACGCTGAAAAACAAACAATAGAAGCATCATTTACAAGATTTTTAAACTCATTAAGGCACCCTATAAGCTTATATGTTCAAACAAGAAAAATAGATAATAGTAAGATAATGGCCTTAACAGAAAAAGATATAACAAAATCCGTGGAAAAATATCCGAAAATGGCGGAATATGGGAAAGCTTACTTAAATAACTTAAAGTATATAACAGACTATATAGGCAACAATAAGCAAAAAAAGAAATTTATCATAGTCCCATATAATGAGGGAGCAAGTTTAAAGGAATTGTCTGACAATGAAAAAGAAGCCTATTCCATGGAAGAATTAAAAAATAGGTGCCTTAACCTTATAGACGGCTTATCAGCTATAGGAATTAAATGCAAGATGTATAAGAAAAGAGATCTGATGGAGCTTATTTACGCAGCTTATCACAAGGATAACTACACTGATTTTGAACAAGTGGCAAATGGAGAATTTTTATCCTTAATAGTATCTTCTTATGACAATCCTGCAAGAGATATATCTAACGAGGATAGGTTAGATTGGATCCTATATGAAGCTCAAAGGAGAATAGAAGTAGAACTTTTAAATAAGGGTGAAACCTTAAAAGAAAACGAAGATTACGCAAACACAATTAAGAAATTAGGCTTTTTAAGAGGAAGAAACTAAGTTGTAAGTGTATGGTTAAGAAAAAAACAGATTTAAAAAGAACCGTAACATTAAAAGAAATTTTTGATAAACCTCTTTCAAAAAGAGAACTTCATTAAGGAAGGTAAGATTATGTTTAAGAAAAAAAGTGAAGAAGAAATAAAAGAAAAAAAAGAAAAAAAAGAAAGCAAGACTCAGGTAATGGAGTCACCCCTTGGTAGGGGCAGTAGATCTCTTAGGGAATTTTTTGCCCCATCCTTTATAGATAGGTCAAATCCAAGATTTTTACAAGTAGAAGATAAGTATGTAAAGAGCTTTATAATTAATGGATATCCTTCACAAGTGTATGTAGGATGGTTAAATGACCTATATAACTATGACGGAGACCTTGACGTAGCTCTTTATATAGACCCAGCAGATGAAAGAGCAGCCTTAGATGAACTTACAGATAAGATAACTCAATTTGAGGCACAACTTGCCACAGAAAGAGAAAAGGGAAATATAAGGAACGTAACAAAGTTGGATAACACCATTAAACAACTTTATAGACAAAGAGCGGCCCTTGAACAAAACTATGAAAAATTATTTTATATACAAACTTACGCTAATTTATATTGTAACAATGAAAAAGACTTACAAAAAGAAGCAGAAACATTATTAAATAAGTTAAGAGGTAGGTATATAGGGCTTACATCTTTAGATTTAAGGCAATATGAAGGGTATTTATCAGCCTTGCCTTTTGGAAAACCCTATACAGAAGATATGTATAGAAACTTTTCATCAGGAGCCTTAACAGCTTGTTTCCCTTTCTATAATTCAGAAATATCCCATGAAAATGGAGTATTTGTAGGAGTAAATACATCAACCATGACCCCTATATTTATAGACTTCTACAATAAAGATATTTTAAATAATGCAAACGCAACAGTATTTGGAACATCAGGTTCCGGTAAAACATTTTTTGTATCCCTTTTAACTCTAAGATCTGCACTTAAAGGAATAAAGACAGCCATAGTAGATCCAGAAGGAGAATATGTAAACCTATCAAGAGCCATAGGTGGTACCCACATATATATAGCTCCAGAATCCGAAACAACTATAAACCCCTTTGATATAGAGGAAGAAGAGGAAATAGATGATGAAGGGCACCCAACAGGAAAAGAAATAGTAAGAATAAAAGATAAAATCTCTGACGTTTTAAACCTTATAGCCGTAATGAGTAAGGGGATAAGTCCGGAAGAACAATCTTTAATCTCGGCAGTTCTAACAAAACTCTATGATAAATTTAATATAACCGAAGACCCTAAATCTCTATATAATTCAGAACCTACATTTGACCCAGAAACAGGGGAATTTACCTATGCAGGCAGAAAAAAGACCATGCCTACATTCTCTGATTTTCACGATCTTTTAACCCTTGAATCTCAGGAAGCAGGTAAGGAACCCCTAATAAGGTTTGTGAATACCCTAAAGATGTTTAGGAAAGAGGGTCTATATGGAATGTTCGATACACAAACCTCAGAAAATATAAACTTAAAGGATGCCCCACTTATAGTCTTTGACGTATCAAGACTTGAAGAAAATCTATTAAGACCTATAGGAATGTATGTAGCCTTATCTTGGATTTGGGAAAAATTTGTAAAAAAAGACTATGAAACATATAAGAGGGTGGTAGCAGACGAAGCATGGCAATTAGTTAATCCCAACATGGCAGGACATGAATATACAGAAGCCTTTTTGGATAAGGCTGCAAGAAGAATAAGAAAGAGAAATGCAGGATTATTAATAGCCTCTCAATCCTTTGCTGAGTTTGCAGAAAGCTCCTTGGGTTCCTCAGTTCTTAAGAACTCGGCTTTAAATATATTTCTAAAACAATCAACAATTGACCTACCTGCCGTACAAAAAACCTTTGTATTATCAGACGGGGAAAGAGACTTTTTGGAAATGGCAGGAAAAGGAGAAATGCTTGTAAGAATACAAGGAGGTCAAGACACTTCCGTGGCTTTTGCATTAGGGTTTGATTTTGAGGCAGATTTAATTAAAAAAGCAAAACTTAAATAAGGGGGAAGCTTATGACAAAAATTAAAAAAAGAATCCTCACATTTGTGCTTAGCTTTTTAATAGTCTTTACAGGTCTTACGCCTATAGTTTTTGCACATAACGCCTATTATTTGCAAGTAATGATAGACAAGGATGCAAAAAGGGTAGTAGGACAGGTAGTCTATGATGAAGTAGGAAGCACTTGGAATATTTTAGGGAAGGCTGTAGATAGCATAAAGTTAAAATTTAACAAAAATGCCTTAGAATCTTCCCATGATGAATATAAATTATTAAAGGCCTCAGGCAGGGGAATCTCTGTTGGAGAGCCTATGAAAATGACCTTTCCCAGTAAGCTTGTTGAAAAAGATAAGGCAATAAACCATGGAGGAGCCATGGATGCTGACAGGGCAATGAGAATAGCCAACGACCTTATTCCATCACTTAATGACTATCTTTACGCAAGTCATCCTGAAGGTTTTAAAACAGCTGCCGAATTTGAAAGTGCCCTTGCAGAAGCAGGATCTTTATCTCCAAATTTTACAGATGATTATGGAAGACAATACGTAACATTGCAAGGACAAGGAAGAGAAGGAGAAGAAAAATACCTTTACTCTATGATAAAGGGTTATTCAACTCAAAAACTTGAAGATGGTAGTGACTCGCCCCTATATACTCCTGATATGGGAACAAGCGAAGAAATGGATAAAATAACTTGGAAAGACATAGCTGATTATGCGGAAATGAACGCAAAGCAAGGAGTTTATTATGCCTCAGCAAACCAAAATAGAAAAGGAAGTATAGGAGAAAACTTTTTAACTAAGGTCTTATCTTCAATATCCTTGGGACTTCAATCATTGCTTGGACTTTATCCAGTAGGAGACTTGGTTTTTAATGGAGGCGCAAAGGCAACTTATTTTTATGGAATAATGTCCTATGATTGGATGAGTAAAACCTCAGGCTTTTTTATAATCTTTCAGGCTTTAGCCCTTATGTTTGTGGGGCTTGCCTTGATAAGGCTTTTAAATAAAAGGATCTTAGCAACAGTAATGCCTTCAGAGAGAGTGTCTCTTCAGGAAGGAATAAAGAATTTATTATTAACCTTAGGACTTCTTCTTATGATACTGCCTTTTATAACAATGCTATCAAAATTAAACTTTGAACTTGTAAATATATTAAGTAGCTTTTCTCCTAATTATGCATTTTTTGGCTTATCGGGAGGCTACGGAGTAGATTATAACAATATATCAGGGGCACTTTTATCTTTTGTATATTTTTTCCTATCAATTTATTTAAACGTAGTCTTTATTTTAAGAGGGGTAACTATAGCATTTTTAACAGCAACAGCACCTATATTTGTTATTTCAATAGCCTTTGGGAAAAATGATTATTTTACAACATGGTTTAAAGAACTTGTAGCCAATATATTTATACAATCCTTTTATGCTTTTATAATAGTATTTTTCCTAAGTATTCAATCTTCATCAAGAACAATTG
Organism: uncultured Peptoniphilus sp.; assembly: GCA_946999425.1. GTDB lineage: Bacteria > Bacillota > Clostridia > Tissierellales > Peptoniphilaceae > Peptoniphilus_B. The sequence continues at coordinate 9,117 of CAMQDG010000002.1, read as the reverse complement.
AAGTAATAGCCATATCATTTTCCTTAATACCCCTTACAAAAACCTTTAGAGCCATAATATTTGGTAACTCAGGAGGTATGTTAGAGCAAATTGCAGGAAATACTCAAGGAGTTATGACAGGAGCAGCCGTAGGAATTGGAGCAGGACTTGCAGTGGGAGGCTCTGCTATTGCTGGGGAAGTTGCAGCTAACGGAGGCTGGGGAACTACAATTAAAGAAGGATTTAAAGGCGGAGTATCAAACTTCCAATCAGGAGTTAAGGGCTTTGTTCAAGGGGCAAAAGACACTTGGAACAAGGGAACCACCCCTCAATATAAGTTTGGATTTAAACCTTCTCAAGACGACATTAATCCCAGAGGAAGTGATAAGGATACCATAGGAGAAAACGTACAAAAACTCAGAGAAACTCAGGGAACGGTAGATAATCCTAAAGAGGGAACCCCTACAAATCCAGGAAATACAGATGTAAATAAAGAAGTTAATACAGGTGGATTTGAAAATCCTGATAAGACAAATCCAGCACTTGTTATAGATACAGGTAAAGCTCCTGAAAATAATAATGAGCCTATTAAGGAAAGTGATACGCCTGATTTAGACTTAGAAAATCAAGGAGAAGGGCCTGAAAAAGTAATAGACACAGGAAATAGGATAGAAACCGACAAGGCAAAAGAAAATTTAGAAGAAAATACTAATAGCCCAAAAGAAGGACTTAGAAATTCAGCCAAGACCTTTGCAAGAGACATAAGAGAAACAGCGGGAGGAGTAGGAAATAAGGTAAAAGCAGGATTTGGTGTAGTCTCTGACTTTGGAAAGAGTGCATATAATAAATTTGAAGCGGCTAAAGAATCAAGTAATCCTATTAAGAGAAATACAGCTAAGGCAATTTCTACAAGTGCAGCCTTTGGATGGGCAGGAATTAAGGGAGCAAGCAGGGTAGCTAAAAGAGTAACCCCAGCCTTTGTAAAAGCTTATTCAACATCCCTTCTTGCAGGCTCCTTTATATTTAACCAAGGAGTAGGAGGAAAAGCCTTAATGCCTACCTACTTGGCCTATAAGGTTGGAAAAGACTATATAAAACCTAACTTTATAAAACGTCACGAAGAAAGACAAGAAGTTTTAAGAGACGCAAGGAAAAAAGCCATAACCCCTATATTTGATGGAAAAGATTATACAAAGACAAAATATAATGATTTTAGCAGAGAAAATGTAGGACAGGGTTTTAATAACTATTCAAATAAGGGAAATTTTAATAGGAGCTCAAAGGGAGGAAATAACTATTCAAATAGTAAAAATAGTCAAAATGCAGAAACAATAAAGAGAAATTTTCAAGAAAAAAATAGGGTAAGTGAAGACTATAGAGATAATGAAGAATTTTCCCCAGAAGAATATATAAGAAAAGGTGGCAGAATCCCTACAAAAGAAGAAACAACAATAAATGAATATAGCGAGCCCTTCACAGATGAAGAACTTGATAGGGAAACCTATGAGCCAACAGAAGAAGATATGAGAAGAAGCTACGAGGAAATGCAGGAATTTAATAGGAATAATAATATTGATAATCCTAATGGACCTGATGATATAGATTTTGATAACAATAATAATAATAATAAGTAGGAGGGTTAATAGCTTATTAACTCTCCTAAAAGGGGGCGATTAAGATAGAAGAAAACACAAAACAAAAAGTAAAAGGGCTCTTGAGAAAAAGAGCTTTTAAAAAACTTGGTAGGGCAACAAAAACCTTTTTAAGGCTTTTTATTAAGTTTTTATGGAAATTTATCCTTTTCTTTGTCAACCTTTTACCTCTTATTATTATTCTTTTAATATTTTTAGGTATGGCCTATTTTATAGCCTATGAAACAAGGGGCGTGTCAAAGGATTATGACTATTTAAACCCTAATCCCTTAGTGGAACTTGAAGAAAATCAAATAGAAGAAGACGGCAATTTAATGGCCAAGGAACTTAACACAGAAAATGAGTTAATCTTAGATTTTTACAAGTATTATTCCCTTAAATCCTTTTGGCAGACAGATATTGACAAGGGGGATAGCCCTGAAGCCTTTAAAAGAGAAAACCTTATATCGGCAAGGGATACTAAAAAAATAAAGAAAGACTATTGGGGCAGAGAACAAGATTTTTTACTTAAACCAGACTTTTTGTTTGCCCTTGATAATATTATATTTGATGAAAATTTTCGTTATCCTGACCAATTCGTTCAACCTGTAGCCTATGATGAAAAGGAGTTTAAACTTAAAGATATAATGGATGATAATGGTAACGTCTTAGTAGAATCTAAAAAAAGAGATCCAAACACAGGCAAGGAAAAAGGCAAGGAAAATTCTATAGCTGACTATGGCTTTGCAACTGTAATGAAAATGAGGGAAATGCAGGAAAGAAAACTTTTAAAAGGGGTCTATGAAAAAGAAGACTATTATAACGAAGATACAGGAAGAGTAGAACAAAGACCTATTTCAGAACCCTTTGAAATTGAACTTCCTAAGGATCCTGAAAAGCATTATGTTATAGATAAGGCCGTATCAGTAGCAGGCAACATAACCTATAGATATGAGACGGGCTACCAATTACAAGAGCTTTCAAGGGATGAAGAATCAGCAAATGAAAGAGACAACGTAAGAAAGGTATTAAAGAAGGTTATAAGAGTTAAAACTTATGACGAAAAAGCTTCAAGATTGTATAAAAAACCTATTTATATAGAAAAAGAGATACCATTATATAAGTATAGAAATGAAGACTCAGGAATTTATCAGGAGGTTGAAGTTCCAGCAGAACCAGAAAAAGAAGATAAGGGCTTAAAATACTATAATGAATACCTAATGTCCTTTAAAATTTATGTTCCTAAAGAAGTTTTAATAGATATACGTTATAGGATAAATTATCAAGACCTTCAAAGAATGAAAGAGGCTTATGGAAGCGTAGATGAAACTAATAAGAGGTTAGACCCTAAATCTGTAAATATAGGTATGGGATCTGCCAGCGAATCTTCAAATGTTAAAAATGCTATGAAATTTTTCCCAGAAATTCAGAGGTATTCAGAGGCTTTTGGAGTTGACCCCTACGTACTTTTGGCTATGATAGCTCAGGAGTCTGGAGGAGACCCTAATGCCCGTGGTGGAGGAATTTTACAGATAGTTGCAGGAACTAAAGTTAGAGCTAAGGGTAAATTTGGAGAAGAGACCCTAACAGTTCACGACCCATATAACGTAAGTGATTCAATAAAATTTGGAGCTATGAGGCTTAAAGCTAATTTAGATAAGTATAATGGAAATTACTTTTTAGCTATAATGGCTCATAATATGGGAGAAGGAACGGTAAAAATAATAACTGAGATGTATAAAGATAAACTCGCAGATAATTCTTGGGTTAATCCATATGATATAGAAAATGCAAGAAGAGCTGCTATAGATAAATACGCTCCTAAATATAGGGGCTCAGCCTCAGCTGGTCAAGGCTGTTTTGCTAATGGCTATGATAGAGCTGGAGTTAAAAGATATTGGGGTGACACTTGCTATTTATGGAATGTTTTAAGATATTATGCAGGAAATAATCCCGATATTGGAAGTATAGCAGGAACAGGGAGTAGTGCAGGAACAGGCACACAGAATCCAGCAAATTCAGGAATGGCTCAAGGAAAAACGTCTGAACAAGGCTCCGGTTCTGGTATTTCTGGGGGTTCTAAGGAAGGACTTTTTCAATCTGCAATGAACTCTTTTGCAAAACTTGTATCTAAAACCGTAAATTCTTTAAATATGAAATTTAAAGATGCTATAAGTCAGTTAGTAAAATGGTATAATTCTCCTTATCCAGTTATGAATTTTGAAAAGTCTATGGGGCTTGTTCAAGCTGATGAGATAAGGATAATGGCTAAATCTTACGCTGAACAAATGCTTTATTCCCGAGCTTACGAAGAAGATCCCGAAAATCCATCCTTATTTGACGAAGGTTTTATGGAGAATTATTCGGGAGGAGCCTTAGACCAAGGGGCCTTTGGTGGAATGGGTGCAGGAGTATATTATGGACAAGGAGGCTTTGTGCCGCCCCTTGCATCGGGAAGAATATCGTCTCCTTTTGGATATAGAAGACATCCAGTTACGGGGGAATGGAAATTACATTCAGGAATAGACTTAGCTGCTCCAGAGGGAACGCCTGTTATGGCATCTTCATCAGGTAAGGTTAATTTTGCTGGAAATAAAGGATCTTATGGAAATGTAATTTTTATAGACCATGAGGGAGGAAATCAAACAAGATACGCCCACTTATCAAAAATAGCTGTATCAACAGGACAAATGGTTAAGGGCGGACAGATTATAGGTTATGTAGGCTCCACAGGAAGAGCTACAGGGCCCCACCTTCACTTTGAATATAGGGTGGGAGGAAAACCCGTAGATCCAAGACCTATTGTTGAAGGAAGATTGAAAGAAAAAAGAGACCCTAATAAGCTACCTGATTTAATGGGAGCTGGCAGGGGAGATTCAAGAGCTGCTCAGATTGCTATGGATTTTGCCTTGGAACAAGCAAGAAATAGAATACCTTATGGTAGACAAAGAGGCTTTGATTGTTCATCTCTTATTCTTGCAGCCTACAGAAAAGCAGGACTTACAGATATTCCTCCTACAACTACAGCTTGGGTTCAATCAGGAAAAATGAAAAGGGTAAATTCTATTGCTGATTTAAGACCGGGGGATGCCATTATTTGTTCTAATAATAAAAATCCTACAGGTCATATAATAATGTATTTAGGTAATAATAAGTACGTTCACGCATCCAGTTTTTACAATAGAGTTTATGTGGATTCTTTTGAAACCAACTCTTATCATAGAAATAGACTAAGGTTGGATTTAGTCTTTAGACCCTAATAAGGAAAGTAAATAAGGTTAAGTGAAAAAAATAAGTTTTTTTTAAAAAATTGAAAAAATTTTTAAAAGTTGTAGAAAAATAGCAAAAAGGCTTTTTAGGTAGGTGAATACCCTCCTAAGGGCATAAAAAAGACCCCCAATATATATTGGAGGTTTTTTTTATTTTTTAGAAACCAAACATTGCTTGGTCTTCAGCTTTTGCCTCTTGAACTTCTGGGGTTTTTTCTGCATTATCTGCATTTGTTTCTTTTTTAGTAGTCCATATTTTTTCCCAGTTTCTTACTGAGATAGTTGATTGACTTCTTGGAGCACCTGTTGAATCGGTGTATTTGTCTAATCCCATAGTTCCTACTAAAACTACTAAATCACCTTTTTTAAGGTATTTTGCAGCATTTTCAGCTGTATTTTCCCAGAATGTTGTTCTAACAAATTCGGCAGTATCTTTATTTAGATTAATTGCAATACTTCCATTTGCTACGGCTTTTTCTTCTCCTTTTACGGAAACTCTTTTTAACTCTACATCAGCCGTCATTCTTCCTACAAGAACACCTTGTAATACTTCTGCTGATTCTTTTCCATCTTTGTTTACGTACTTTACTGTTTGTTTTAATAACATAATTTTTTCCTCCGTTATTTTTTAATTCTTTTTCTTTGTCTTTCTTTAGTTTCTTCAATGGTCTCCAAAGCTTCAAACTGAAGAACATTGATAGAATTGTCTTTTTCAAGTCTACCTTGAAAAAAAACCTTACTTCCTTTCGTCACTTTCCTTGCTAAAGCTCTTGCTATATCCTGCCACGCATTAACTCTAAATGCGTTATTTTCTAATTTAGGATAATTTACATAAAATGTAATTCCTACAAAATCTACAGATTCTCTGATTGTTTCAAAAGTCTTTAACTTTGGCTCCGTTCCTACATAACCTATTGCTATAAATTCTTTATAACATGTATTGTTGGTTATATCGGAAATTTCTCTTATGTTTAGCACATAAATTTTTCCTCCTTATCTTTTTGTCTAAATAGACTCCTTACACTTTTTTCTTACATCATATATTAGGTAAAAAGATTTTAAATTATTCATTAATTTTAAAAAATATTCATGTTTTTTAAAAAATTTTTTATTTTTTTTAAAAATATAAGTTTAACCATGAATAATTATTTTTTTTCTCCCTAATATATATCGAGAGTGATTAACTCTTTTTATACTTTTTTGTTTCAACGGCTTACAAACAAAAAATAATTAAAAAAAAGAAAGGAGAGCAGGGTTAATAAAATTAATAAACCCTCACGCAAACATTATGGAACTAAAAAAATTAAAGAAGACAATCTTAAGTACAAGTCTTGCCCTTTTAATAGGTGCCAGTGCATTAATCCCATCTGGAGTTTTTGCTGAGTTAGGAGGAGGGAGCGGTCTCGGAAATGATAATAAGTATTATCCCGTGGTAAACGCTCCATATAAGTTTCAACTTGCAAATTACGGCAAGAAATATGACAATGAAGAAGACTATAACAAGGACGAAAACAAACTTAAAGGTGCAAAGTACAAGATTAATGAAGTCGGTAAAATGTTAAAAACTGGCGAAATTGAAAAAAATGCTGAACCTAAAAAAATATTTGAAGGGTCTATAGATGGGGTTAACAGTCATGAAATAAAAGCTCCTGGTAGATATGAACTTATTCAAGTTGAAAGACCTCATGGTTATTTATTAGGTCAAGGAAAAGATGAACATGGAAAAGCCCTTGAAAAAGTTATAGTAGATTTTCCTGTTATTAATGAAAATGGTCAAATTGCATCAGCAGATAAACAATTTTATAAGGTAGCACCTAAATTTGAAAAAGTTGAAAAAGAATTTAACCTTAAAAAATTAGGTGATGATGGAAAAGCTTTAAAGGATGTAGAATTTAAACTTAGTGCTTTATTTTTTGCTGAAGAAGGAGCTTTAAAAAAATACTATACAGAACATACTAAATCCAACGTAATAGCAACAGGTATCTCTGGAGAAGATGGAACTGTTAAATGGAATACAGCAGGTTTAAAACTTGTAGAAGGTAAATATTTATTAGAAGAAACTAAGGTTCCTGAAGGATACGCTAAAAGAAACTTTATTGTAACTCTTGGAGCAAAAGCAGGAAAAGAACTTACAGCTACAAGCAAAGAAGATTTTGAATTTAAAATCGAAAGAGCTAATGGAAAAGTTGTAAACGGTTTAGATTTAGGAAAAGAAAATGGAGGCCTTGTAGAGCTTAATAACTACAATGCACCTACACCTAAAGAAAATGGAAAAAACAAAGGAACAGCTGAGGTTTCAAAAGAAATTGCAAATATTGGAACTGAAACAAAAGTTAGTGATAATCTTACATTTGCAAAAAAAATTAATCTAAGAACTACTGAAAATGCTCAATATAAAATTAGTTTTGGAATCCCGAAAGATATTTTAGCTTATAAAGATTTTTCTTTAAAGGAACAAATTCCTGAGGGGTTAAAACTTGTAGATAATTCTGAAATTAGAGTTACAGGAACTGATTCTAACAATAGCCCTCTAACAAACGTTGATTGGGTTAAATATTCTAATAGTGAAAATACAATAACTATTGAGGTTATGAAAAATGGAGAAGGTCCTGGAGTTGTTCCGGGAGCTAAAATCAATGTAGAATTTATAGTTTCTGTTGATAGAAATAAAGTAACTCATGGTGGGGAAATATTAAATAATGTTACTACTGATTATGACCCAGGTGAAAAAACTCCTAATTTTAAATGTGAGGATAAGGGAGCTTGTGGAACAGAAAATCCTTTAGATCCTTCAAACACAAGCGATGTTAAAAAACCAAGCCCTCAATCAATTCCTGACAATGACCAACCAAAGGCTGTTATTACTAAAACAACTACTACTGTAAGAGCTCAAGATGCTGTAGAAAATAAAACAGGTCTTTCAGGCGTTTCATATAAGGTCCAAGTTAAAGATGGAGATTCTTGGGTAGATGCTAAGAATGAAAATGGAGAAGTTGTAACTGTTACTACAAAAGACAATGGTGAAGTTGAAATAATTGACCTTCCAAACGGAGATTACAAGATTATTAACACAAATATCCCCACAGGATACCATAAAAAAGGTCTTCCTCAAGAGTTTAAAATTAAACAAGATACACCTGATAATAAGATAACTTTTAATTATGATAAAAGTGATGAAAAAGTAGGTATTCTTCCTTCAACAGGTACTTTAGGAATGGTTCCTTTTGCACTTGCAGGCATAGCTCTTGTTGGAGCGTTTATAAGTCTTAATAAGAAAAAAGAAGAAAAAGACGTACAATAATCCTTAATACAAAAAAAGTGAAAAACTTATACTGAACTTGTGGAGATCCCCAAAAAGGGGATCTTTTTTTGTGTAAAAATTTTGTTTTTTATTAATAATTTTAAAATTTTTCCTCTAATAAATAGTATAAGAAAAAATAATAAAGTAGCCTATTTAGGCAAGTATTTAAAGGAGGATTAAATGGATTGGATTAAATATGAAATAGGTAGTGGTTGGGTCTTAGGAGACTTCACTTATGAGAAAAATGAAGTAACTGGATTTAGTAACAAAGGAGAAGAAAAGGTTAAAACTAATAAGGATTTAGTTGTTCCATCTGTAGTACCTGAAACAGGGATTGATAGCTTTGATAAACTGAAACCTGTTACAAGTATTGGAGATTATGCGTTTTATAATGACCAATTAACAAATGTAATTATACCAGATAACGTTACTGACATTAGGGAAAGTGCATTTGCTGATAACCAACTAACAAGTGTGGTTATAGGAAATAGTGTTACTGCTATTGGAGAAAGTGCGTTTTATAATAACCAATTAACAAATGTAATTATACCAGATAGCGTTACTGATGTTGGGGATTGGGCGTTTGCATTTAATAAATTAACAAATGTGGTTATACCTGATAACGTTACTACTATTGGGGATTGGGCGTTTAGAGACAATCAACTAACAAGTGTGGTTATACCTAATAGTGTTACTGCTGTTGGGGGTTATGCCTTTTATAATAACCAACTAACCAGTGTGGTTATACCAGATAGCGTTGTAACTATTGGAAGTTATGCGTTTACTGATAATCAACTAACAAGTGTGGTCATAGGTAATAGCGTTACTGTCATTGGGGATTGGGCGTTTGGCACTAACCAACTAACAAGCGTGGTTATACCTGATAGTGTTACTACTATTGGAGAAAGTGCATTTTATAAAAACAAATTAACAAACG
>CAMQDG010000001.1 GCA_946999425.1 uncultured Peptoniphilus sp. | reverse complement strand
CAATTGCTTTTAATCTTTCTTCTCTTGCAAACTCAGAACTTTTTCCAGCAACATAGGTTCCTTTTCCTGCAAGGCTTACAATAAATCCTTCATTTTCCAAATCATTATAAGCACGTTTTGTGGTTATAACTGAAACTCTCAAATCTTTTGCAAGAGATCTCATGGAAGGAAGAGGATCATGAGCTTTTAAAGTTCCATCTATGATTTGATTTTTTATTTCATCTTTAATTTGCTCATAGATAGGTTTGTCTTTTGAGTTTGAAATTATTATATACATAAAGGCCTCCGTATATATCGTGTATATACAGTGTATACTCGCTATATATACTTGTCAAGAAAATTTATAAAAAATATTTTCTATAATAAAAAAGGTGATGAAATGAAAATTATAAGAAATTTAAAAAATAAGATAAATGACTATGAAATAATAAAAAATTTACCGGAATATATTGAAAAGAATTATAAGGAAGCGGAAGTTTTAGCTAATGTAAGTTTAAAGCTTGATAATTTTACCCAGATGGATTTTAAAAATCAAAAAAATAATTGTACTCTAACTTCGATTTTAAGGGTTCTTATGTACAACATAGATAAGTTTCAAGTTTTGCCAGAAAGTAAAGAAGTACTTTATGAAGATATTTATAAGAGTGGGAAAAAATATTTTTTTAATGAAGCCTTTGGCACTATGCCAATTATGATTTCAAACATTGTGAAGGATGTTTTTAAAGAATATAAAGTTAAAGGAAAGGTAAGGGGACATTATTTAGGAAATTTTTATAGGCCTATAAAAAGTGAGTTGGATAAGCGAAGGCCTCTTATTATGAATATAGTTTTTGGGGCTTATAAAAACCATTCTATAACTATAAGCGGTTATATAATTTTAAATTATAGGGGAATGAAAATAAAAATTCTTGAAGTCATGGACAACTGGTCAAGTCAAAAAAGATTTTTGGATTACACGAGATTTAGTCATTCAATAAATTCTTTTAATACTTTTAGTCTTAATACAATTGAAATTAATTAAAATTAATTAAAAAAATAGCTTGGATCAGGTCCAAGCTATTTTAAAATTTAAAATTTTATTTTACTAATTTGTTTAATTTTTTTGTAAGTCTTGAAACTTTTCTTGCAGCTGCGTTTTTATGAATAATATTTTTAACGGAAGCTTTTTTAAGTTTCTTGTCTACATCTTTAAGCAATTCTTTTGCTTCTTCAACTTTTCCTAAAGAAAGGGCTGATTCAAATTTTTTAATTGCTGTTTTTATTTCAGTTCTTTTTATTTTATTTTTAAGAGTATTTCTCTTACCAACTTGTATTCTCTTAATAGCAGACTTAATATTTGCCACTCAAATTCACCTCCAATTATTCTTTAAAGCTCTTAATATTTTACCACCCGAACATTATCATTGCAAGATTTATTTCATAAAATCAAGTTCTACTTGGTTTGCAACATCTTTACCGTAAGTGGTAAGAAAGATTTTATTTTCTTTTTTTATTAAAGTTTTATATTTTATATTATTTTCTATTGCTTCCTTATAGTAGGAAAAAAGATCCATTTCAAATTTTTTTGAAGCTTCTAAAAGGTCTATACCCTCTGTAAGTCTAAGCCCCATTATAAAATATTCGTTAATTCTATCTTTTTTTGTCAAATTTTCAACTTCCAGGGTGGGTTTTTTATTTTGATCTATCAGGGAAAAATATTCTTCAAAATTTCCGGTGTTGTAAAATCTTTTTAAACCAAGGTTTGAATGAGCATTAAGACCATATCCTATATAGTCTTTAAGTTTCCAATAAGATAGGTTGTGAGAGGAAGGAGAATTTTTCGCAAAGTTTGAAGTTTCATACTGTTTGTAGCCGATTTTTTCTAAATTTTTTACAAGATACCTGTACATTTGCCTATCTTTTTTTGTAGAAGGAATTTTAATTTTTCCCTCTAAATATTCTTTTTTTAAAGGAGTTCCATCTTCTAAAATTAAAGAGTAATAAGAAATATGTTCAGGATTTAAAATTTTTATATCTTCAAGGGTATTTTTAATATCTTCTAAAGTTTGTCCAGGCAGATCCAGCATAAAATCCAAATTAAAATTAGTAAAACCGTATTTTTTTATTAATTTTACAGCTTTAAAAACATCTTCTCGCTTGTGAAGTCTTCCTATTGTTTTTAAAATTGTATCATTGGAACTTTGGGCACCCATGGAAATTCTATTTATCCCTGCCCTTTTATAAGAAAGGACTTTTTTTTCAGTTAATGAATTGGGATTTGCTTCAATTGTTATTTCAATTTCATCTTTTATAAAATTTTTTAATGTAGCCATTATTTTTTCAATGTAAACTCCATCTATTGCAGAAGGAGTGCCACCGCCTATAAATATTGATGAAATTTCATGGGGAGGAAAAATTTCTATTTCTCTTATAAGGTAGTTTATATATTTTTCCACATTGTCAAAGTTTGCAAAAGATAAAAAATCACAGTATTTACATTTTCTTTGACAGTAGGGAATATGGATATAAATGCCCTCTTTCATTCTTCGTCGTATTTTAAAACTGTTAAAAAAGCTTCTTGAGGAAGTTCTACTGAGCCTATCATTCTCATTTTTTTCTTTCCTTCCTTTTGTTTTTCTAAAAGTTTTCTTTTTCTTGAAATATCTCCACCGTAACATTTTGCCGTTACATCTTTTCTAAGGGCTCTTATAGTTTCTCTTGCTATAATTTTTGAACCTATGGCAGCTTGAATAGGTATTGCAAATTGTTTTCTGGGTATTACATCCTTTAGTTTTTCGCAAATTTTTCTACCCCTTGCATAGGCACTATCCCTGTGAACTATCATGGAAAAGGCGTCAATTAATTCTCCATTAATTAAAATGTCAAGTTTTACCAGTTCAGATTCCTTGTATCCATTTAATTCATAGTCGTAACTTGCGTAACCTCTGGTTTTTGATTTTAAAGCATCAAAAAAATCATAAATTACTTCATTTAAGGGAAGATCATATTTTATTAAAGCCCTTGTTTCTTCAAGATATTCCATATCTATAAAAGTTCCCCGCCTATTTTGACATAAGTCCATTATGGCACCAACATAATCAGTGGGAGTCATAATTTCAGCTCTGACAATAGGTTCTTCCATAAAAGAAATTTCACTTAAATCTGGAAGATTTGTAGGATTTTGAATTTCTATTAAATTTCCATCAGTTTTCATAATTTTATAAATTACTGAAGGAGCTGTTGTTACTAAATTTAAATTAAATTCTCTCTCAAGTCTTTCTTGAATTATTTCCATATGAAGTAGACCTAAAAATCCGCATCTAAATCCGAATCCTAAGGCAACAGAAGTTTCAGCTTCAAAAGAAAGAGCAGCATCATTTACCTGTAATTTTTCAAGAGCTTCTCTTAATTCCTGATAATTTTCTCCCTCGCCAGGATAAATACCACAAAAAACCATAGGAACTACCTTTTTATAACCAGGGAAGGGTTCTTTTGTAGGATTTGAAGGATTTGTTATAGTATCCCCAACTCTTGCATCCTTTACATTCTTTATTGATGCAGTTATATAACCTACATCGCCTGCTCTTAATTTATCAAGACTTATAAGCCCATTTGCAGTCACACCTACTTCCACAACTTCAAAGGTATTTTTTGTGGACATCATCTCTATTGTGTCACCAGGTTTTATAATTCCATCTTTTACTCTTACATAGCATATAACCCCCCTGTAAGAATCGTAATAGGAATCAAATATAAGGGCTTTAAGGGGTGCATTTTCATCTCCTGATGGTGCAGGTATATGGGAAATAATACTGTCAATTACATCCTGAATATTAAGTCCTGTTTTGGCAGATATTAAAGGAGCATTTTCAGTATCAATTCCAATTATATCTTCGATTTCTTTTTTTACTTCATCAGGTCTTGCACTGGGCAGATCTATTTTATTTATTATAGGAACAAGTTCCAGGTCCTGATCAATGGCAAGATAGACATTGGCAAGGGTTTGAGCCTCTACACCCTGAGTGGAGTCAACTACAACAAGAGCTCCTTCACAAGCTGCAAGCGACCTTGAAACTTCATAATTAAAGTCGACATGACCGGGAGTATCTATTAAATTAAAAAGATACTCTTCACCATTTTTATCAGTGTAAACAAGACGAACAGCCTTAAGTTTTATTGTGATTCCTCTTTCTTTTTCCAGATCCATAGAATCTAAAACCTGATTGTTCATTTCTCTTTTTGTAAGCATTCCAGTTTTTTCTATTAATCTGTCTGCAAGAGTGCTTTTACCGTGGTCAATATGTGCAATTATTGAAAAATTTCTAATTCTTTTTTGTCTGTCCATTTAATCTCCTAATTTATATTCAGAGTTTATTTTCCCTCTTTGATTAAAGGGAAGTATTCTAAAGGCAACAATACTTTTTATGTTCTTTTTTGTAATAGGGCCGAACTCTCTTGAATCCTCTGAATTTTCTCTATTGTCACCCATTATAAAATATTGGTCATCCTTTAATTTATATTCATCAGATTTTACAAAACCTTCCACCAAAGAAGGGTAACTTATAAGAGAGTCTGTTAAATTATCACCTATATAGGATTCTTCAATTAGTTTTCCGTCTATATAAACTTGACCACCTTCAAACTTTATAGTTTCTCCAGGAAGGCCTATAACTCTTTTTATAAACTTTCTTCTTTCTCCTTTTATAGGTGGACTTACTACAACAATATCTCCTCTTTTCACTTTTCCATATTTTTTATAGGATAAACAAAATAATTTGTCTCCATGATTTAAAGTGGGATACATAGATTTTCCATTTACAGATGCAATGGTAAAAACAAAATTTCTTATTAAAAGACCAATTACTATTGCAATTATTATAGTTTTAATTATAGATAAATTTTCTTTTGACATTAAAAATCTCCTTAAAGACTAATTTTAGTAACTTTAATTTTAACATATAGATTTAAAAACTTAAAAAAATTTTAATTTAAAAAAATTTTTTTAAAAAATTAGCACTTAAGCTTGACAAGTGCTAATAACTTTTATATTATATAGATAAGCTTTAGCACTCGCACTTAATAAGTGCTAAGGAAAGGTGGATGATTTATTATGGATAAAAGAAAAATTGAAATTTTAAATACAATTATAAAATCCTATATTAAGTCCGCTGTGCCTGTAGGATCTGGAACTATTTCAAAAGAATCAGGACTGGGAATAAGTTCTGCTACTATTAGAAATGAAATGGCAGATCTTGAAGATTTAGGTTATTTAAACAAACCCCATACTTCAGCGGGTAGGGTACCATCTACTAAGGCTTATAGATTTTATGTTGATGAAATTCTTCAAATTTTTAATGGAAATGATTTTTTAAACAATAGACTCAAGGGCAGGATTTTGTCAGATGCCATGAGCATTGAGGATATTTATAAAAATACTGTAAAGGAACTTGCAAATTATACAAATTGCGTTTCCTTTATAATCACTCCAAAAAAAAGAGATACAAAAATTAATCACATTGAGCTTTTGAAGTTGGATGAAACTTTAGTCCTCATTCTTCTTATAGGAAATAGGGGAGTCGTTGAAAAAGATATTATAAGTTTAAAATTTCCAATAAAAAATAGTGAACTTAATATGATAAAGGCTTATCTAAACTCTGAGCTTACACAAATTGAATTTAATGAAATTGAAGAGATGAAAGTTACTGTGACAGGAGAACTTTTAAAACACAAAGATTTTATCTATGATGTGATAAAACGTGCAAGCACTTTTAATTCTCACATAAAATCAGTGGATATTTATTATGACGGATTGGGAAATGTCTTAAACTTTTTGGATTTTAAAGACATTACCGGTGCAAAAAATTTTATGACTTTACTTGAAGATAGAAGTTTATTTATTGAGGCACTTTCCTCTATGGAAGATTCCAGCATAGACGTATCCATAGGAGATGAAAATGACAGTGATCTTTTAAAAGACATGTCCATTGTGAGAGCGGGTCTTAACGTTCCATCAAAGCATGGTCAAATAGGGATTTTAGGTCCTATGCGAATGGATTATCACAATTTGTTGGATTCAGTTGCGTTATTTAGAAATATTCTAAGTGACATTATTATAAGAGTTTTATAAGTGAGGTGATATTTTGAATAGTAATATTTATGAAAAAAATCAAAAGAAATTTGAAGAAGAAGTTAAAGATAAAAGTCAAAATATAAAAAATGATGAAACATCAGACTTAGAAGAAAATAAGCCACAAGTAGAAATACTTGAACCAGAAAGAGATTCCAACTATTTAGAAAAAGAGGAAGAAAAAGCAGAAGATCCTCTTCAAAAACAGTTGGATGAATTAAAAGACAGGCACATAAGACTTCAAGCGGATTTTCAAAATTTTAAAAGAAGGGCTAATAATGAAAAAGCCGAGTATCTAAATTTAGGTGTTCAAAAACTTGCAAATGATCTTTTGCCAGTTCTTGACACTTTTGAAAGAGCTATCGAAGCTTGTGATGATAAAGATGCTTTTTATGAAGGGATTGTTCTTATTGAAGGACAACTTATAGATACACTTAAAAAGCATGATATAGTTGAAATAGAAGCATTAAATAAACCTTTTGATCCTAATTTTCACCATGCAGTGGTTATGGATGAAAGAGAAGATTGTGAACCGGGTATTGTAACTGAGGTTCTTCAAAAAGGTTATATGATTGGAAATAAAGTATTGAGACCTTCAATGGTTAAGGTTTCAAAATAGGAGGTAAATTAATATGTCTAAAATTATTGGTATTGACTTAGGAACAACAAACTCTGCAGTTGCAGTTATGGAAGGCGGGGACGCTATTATTATTCCAAATATTGAAGGAAACAGAACTACACCATCTGTAGTAGCTTTTACAAAGGACGGAGAAAGACTTGTAGGTGAAACTGCAAAACGTCAAGCTATTACAAATCCTGAAAGAACTGTTCAATCAATAAAAAGAGAAATGGGCCACGATTATTCAGTGAATATTGATGGCAAAAAATATACACCCCAAGAAATTTCAGCAATGATTCTTCAAAAATTAAAATCAGATGCAGAATCTTACTTGGGAGAAAAAATTACAGATGCAGTAATTACAGTTCCTGCATATTTTACAGATGCTCAAAGACAAGCAACTAAGGATGCAGGGAAGATTGCAGGTTTAAATGTTAAGAGAATTGTTAACGAACCTACAGCAGCAGCACTTGCTTATGGAGAAGATAAAAATAAAGATTCTGAAACTGTTATGGTATATGACTTAGGTGGAGGTACTTTTGACGTTTCCATCCTTGAACTTTCAGACGGAGTTTTTGAAGTTCACGCTACTCGTGGTAACAATAGATTAGGTGGAGATGACTTTGATAACAGACTTATAGATTATCTTGCAGAAGAATTTAAGAAAGAAAATGGAATTGACTTAAAGAGCGATAAAATGAGTCTTCAAAGATTAAAAGAAGCAGCTGAAAAAGCAAAGAAAGAACTTTCTTCTACAATGTCAACAAATGTAAATCTACCCTTTATTACAGCTAATGCATCAGGACCTCTTCACTTGAACATGGATATTACAAGAGCAAAATTTGAAGATTTAATTGCAGATCTTGTAAAGAAAACTGAAGGACCTGTTCTTGACGCATTAAAAGATGCAGGAATGAGTGCAAGTGACATTGATAAAGTTTTATTAGTAGGTGGTTCAACAAGAGTACCAGCAGTTCAAGCTTGCATTAAAAAATTAATAAACAAGGAACCTCAAAAAGATATTAACCCAGATGAATGTGTAGCTTTAGGTGCTGCAATTCAAGGGGGAGTATTATCAGGAGATGTAAAAGATTTATTACTTCTTGATGTAACACCTCTATCTCTTGGAATTGAAACAATGGGTAATGTAACAACAAGACTTATTGAAAGAAATACTACAATTCCAACAAAGAAATCACAAATATTTACAACAGCAGCAGACAATCAAACATCAGTAGATATTCACGTTCTTCAAGGTGAAAGACAAATGGCTCAAGATAATATTACTCTTGGAAGATTCCAACTTGATGGAATTGCACCGGCAAGAAGGGGAATCCCTCAAATAGAAGTAACTTTTGATATTGATGCTAACGGAATTGTAAAAGTATCTGCTAAAGATTTGGGAACAGGAAAAGAACAACACATAACAATCACATCTTCAACTAACATGAGTGAAGAAGAAATTGATAAAAAAGTAAAAGAAGCTGAAATGTACGAAGAAGAAGACAAGAAGAAAAAAGACTTAATAGAAGCTCGTAACAATGCAGATTCAATGATTTATCAATCAGAAAACACTCTTAAAGAAGTGGAAGGCAAAATTAAGGCAGAAGACAAAGAAAAAATAGAAAAGGCAATTTCAGAACTTAAAGAAGTAAAAGATTCTGAAAATGTTGAAGAAATAAAGAACAAGACCGAAAATTTAACAAAAGCTTTCTATGCTATATCAGAACAACTTTATAAAGAATCTCAAGCACAACAAGGCGGTGCAGGAGAAGGTAAGTCAACAGCAGAAGATGATGTTGTAGATGCTGATTACGAAGTTGTAGATGAAGATGACAACAAAGAAAACAAATAAAATAAATAAAAGTGGCTTTGGCTTAAAGCCACTTTATTTTTTTTACTTTTAAAAATTTTTTATTTAGTATAAAATATTCCTTTGATTGGTGGTGAAAATTTGAGAGACTTTTATGAAATTTTGGAAATTGAAAGATCATCCTCTCAAGAAGAAATAAAATCCTCTTATAGAAAACTTGCAAAAAAATATCATCCGGACTTAAATCCAGATGATAAAGAAGCACAAGAACACTTTAAAGAAATAAATCTTGCCTATGAAGTTTTGTCAGATGAAAACAAAAGACAAATATATGATACTTATGGCGAAGAAGGTCTTAAAGGGAATATGGGTCAGGGAGGCTTTGGAGGCTTCTCAGACATCTTTGGGGACATATTTGATATATTTGGTGGCGGATTTTCTTCCGGCTATCAGACGTCCTATGAGGACTTCAGAAAGAGACCTGTTAGAGGGTCTGATATAAGGGTGGATATAACAATAGAATTTAAAGAAGCAGTTTTCGGAACAGAGCGAGAAATAAATATAAAAAGAAACGAAACTTGTGAACATTGTCATGGAGAAGGCTCAGAACCGGGTACAAAGAAAAAAACCTGCGATAAATGTAAGGGAACCGGAAAAATGAAAACTGTAAGACAATCAGCTTTCGGGAAATTTATGCAAGTAGAGCCTTGTGACAAATGCAAGGGTACAGGAGAAATAATTGAAAATCCCTGCAAAGAATGTAAGGGAATAGGAAAAAAAGTTGTAACGAAAAAAATCAATGTTAAAATCCCTAAGGGCATCGATGATAAAATGGTCATATCCTTACAGGGCGAAGGAAATGCAGGAGACAATGGAGGAGAAAAGGGAGACCTCTATGTATATGTAAATGTTAAGGAAGACAAAATCTTTAAAAGAAGTGGAAATAATATTTATATAGAGCTTCCAATAACCTATTCAGATGCAGTTTTGGGAGGGAAAATAAAAGTTCCTACCCTAACATCAATTGTAGATTATGATATTCCTGCTGGAACAAGCTCGGGAACGACTTTTAAAATAAAAGGAGAGGGAGTTCCCTTTATAAAAAGAGAAGCTAAGGGAGATTTATACTTTAGAGTAGATATTCACGTTCCTCGAAAAATTTCAGATGAAGAAAGAGAAATTCTTGAAAAATTAAGAATGCACGAAGGAAAAGAAATTACAAAAGAAAGAAAAACTTTTTTTGATAAAGTAAAAGAGATATTTGAATAGAAAGAGTGAGTTTTAAAACTTACTCTTTTTTTCTTGGGTAAAAAGGTAAAATTGAAAAAATAAAATTACTTTAATATAATCAAATTAAGAAAAAAATTTTTAAAGAAGGAATAAAATATGAAATATATAGAACTTGTTGTAAAATCAGAAAATAAACTTAGGGAAGAAATTATAAATATTTTTTATAAAAATGATATTTTTACCCTTGAAGAATATTCAAAAGAAATATTAAATGAACTAAATAATGTAAAAGATTCCTGGGACTATGTAGATTCTGAAATTTTTAAACTTAAAGATGAAGAGCTTATAATAAAAGCCTATCCCCATGAAGAAAAGTTGGCAAAAGAAATAAAAAAAGAACTTAATGAAAAAAATATTTATTGTGAGTTTATAGAAAAAGACGATGAAGATTGGGCAAATAATTGGAAAAAATATTATCATCCCATAGAAGTAGGTAAAAAGCTATTAATAAAACCAAGCTGGGAAGAAATAGAAGATACAAATAGAAAAATTATAGAAATAGATCCAGGTATGGCCTTTGGAACAGGAAGTCATGAAACCACATATATGTGTCTTGAAGCCCTTGAAAAATATCTTAAAAAAGACCAAAAGGTTTTTGATGTAGGCTGCGGATCGGGAATACTTTCCATAGCAGGCGTAAAATTGGGAGCAAAAAAAGTTATTGCAGTGGACTTGGATAAAAAATGCGTGGAAGTAACCCTTAAAAATGCAAAACTAAATAAAGTAGAAGATAAAATTGAAGTTTATGAAGGCAATCTTCTTGATGTAGTTGAAGGAAGTGCGGACCTTATAGTTTCAAATATAATAGCAGAAATAATAGCAGGTCTTGTGGGCGATTTAAGAGTCCATTTAAATGAAAAGGGCATATTTATTTCTTCAGGTATAATAAAAGAAAAAATAGATTTGGTAGAAAAAGCCTTAAAAGAAAATGGTTTTGAAATTTTAGAAATAAGAGAAAAAAATGGTTGGGCATTAGTAGTAGGTAAATTGTATGCATAGATTTTTTGATGAATCTAGGGAGCTTTCAAAAGAAAATCTTCACCATATAAAGGTTCTTAGAATAGGAAAAGATGAAGAATTTGAAATAGTAATAAAAGACAAACTCTATCTTGCAAAATTTGATCAAGAGCTTGAAATTTTAAAAGAACTTAAAAAAACTCACGAAACAAAAATTCCTGTAATTCTTTATATGGCCTTAGTAAAAGGGGACAAGATGGAAAAAATTTTAAGCCAGGCAACGGAAGTGGGCATAAGTGAATTTTTCCCTCTAAAATTAAAAAGATCTATAAGTGACATATCAGCGAAAGAAGAAAAAAAACTTACACGTTGGAATAAAATTATAGAATCAGCTGCAAAACAATCAAGACGTGATATAATACCTAAACTAAATAAAACCGTAACAATTGAAGAGATAGATTTTGAAAATCTTGTAATAGTTCCCTATGAAGAAGCTAAAGAAAATACCATAAGAAAAGCCTTAGAAGATTTAAAGGCAAAAAAAATATCTTTAGTCGTAGGGCCTGAAGGCGGTTTTGAAGAAGAAGAAATAGAATATTTAAAAAATAAAGGAGCAAAAATTGTTACATTAGGTCCTGGAATATTAAGGGCTGAAACAGCAGCAATAGTAAGCTCATTTACAGTAATAGAGGAGATAAGATGAAGACATTTTCAATACTGACTCTTGGCTGCAAAGTTAATCAATATGAATCTGAGGCAATGAAGGAGTTGTTTGAAAAAAATCAATATTTGGAAGTGGATAAGGAAACGGATGTTGCAGATGTTTATATAGTAAACACCTGCACTGTTACAAACTTATCCGACAGAAAATCCAGACAATATATAAGAAGGGCAAAGAGAGAAAACCCCGATGCTATTGTTGCAGTAGTAGGCTGCTATTCTCAGGTATCCCCAAAAGAAGTAGAAAGTCTTGAAGATGTAGACATAATAATAGGAACCAGTGAAAGAGAAAGAATAGTTGAACTTTGCGAAAACTATAAAAAAGATCAAGGCAAAATAAATATAGTAAGGTCTTTAAAAGGAGATAGGGAATTTCAAAAAATAAAGACAACAAGAGAGCATATAATGACAAGGTCTTATATGAAAGTTCAAGATGGTTGCAATAGATTTTGTTCTTACTGCATAATTCCCTATGCCAGGGGAGAAATTCGCTCGAGGACCATAGAAGACTCCATTGAAGAAGCAAAAGTATTGGCAAAGGCAGGTTATAAAGAAATAGTTTTAACGGGAATTCACATAGGTAGTTACGGAAAAGATCTGGGAGATAAAAGACTTATAGACTTAATTGAAGCCATAGGAAAAGTCCAAGGAATAGAAAGAATAAGACTTTCATCAGTAGAGCCTGTAATAATAACCGATGAATTTATGGAAAGGGCCCTTGAAACAAAAAAACTTTGTGATCACTTTCATCTTTCCTTGCAAAGTGGCTCAAATAAAATTTTAAAAGCAATGAACAGACGCTATACCAGGGAAGAATATATGGAAAAATGTCAAATAATAAGAAAATATATGCCCTATGCAGGTCTTACAACGGATATAATAGTAGGTTTTCCCACAGAAACTGATGAAGATTTTAATGATAGCTTAGATTTAGTTGAAAAAGTAAAATTTTCAAAAATTCATGTTTTTAAGTATTCCAAGAGAAAAGGCACTCCCGCCGCCAACATGAAAAATCAAGTTGATGGAAATATAAAAATTGAAAGAAGCGAAAAACTTATTGAAGCAAACGATAGGCTTATGGAAGAGTTTATAGAAAAAAATAAAAATAGAAGTTTAAAAGTGCTTTTTGAAGAGAGAAAGGGAGATTACTATGAGGGTTACACCACAAATTACATTAGGTGTAAATTAAAAACCCAAGAAGAATTAAAAAATAAGATAATAAATGTTAAAATAAAAGGTGTAGAAAAAGAAGAAGCAGAAGTAGAAAAGGAGGACTAATGGACTGTTTATTTTGCAAAATAATAGCAGGAGAAATACCCTCAAAAAAAGTTTACGAAGATGATCTTATTTATGCTTTTGAGGATATTAATCCGGAAGCGCCGGTACATTTTTTAATAGTTCCCAAAAAACATATAAAAAATGCAGAAGAACTGTCGGAAGAAGATAAGGATTTAATAGGTCATGTATTTTTAACTGCAGCAAAGATATTAAAAGAAAAAGGCGTTACAAATGGATTTAGAATCGTAAATAATTGCAAAGAAGACGGAGGCCAAACAGTAGATCACCTGCATTTTCATGTACTTGCAGGAAGAAGCTTACAATGGCCACCAGGTTGAAAAAGAAGGCAAGAATTAAACTTGCCTTTTTTATTTTTTTAAAATTAAATTTTCATATAATTTTTATTAATCCACATAAGGTAAATATTTTTTACATTGTGTGATAATATATATTTGAAAAATAATTACATAAAATTAAAAAATAATATTAAATTTGGAGGAAAAATGTTCGGCGTTTATGTTTTAACAGTAAGTGACTCATCTTATAAAGATGGAGTTGAAAAATCTTCAGGACCTGCTCTTGAAGAATATTTGACAAAAAATGATTTTAAAGTTGTAAATAGGGGAATTGTTTCAGATGACAGATCCGTAATTGAAGATAAACTTTTGGAGCTGGACAGAGATGAAAATATAAGCCTTGTTGTTACAACGGGAGGGACAGGTTGTTCAAAAAGAGATAACACTCCTGAAGCAACAATAAATGTTTGTGAAAGAATTGTGCCAGGCCTTGCTGAAGAAATGAGAAGAAAAGCTTCGCAAGTTAAAAGAGAAGCTCTTTTATCAAGGGCAGTTTGCGGAATAAGACAGGGAACTTTAATTATAAATTTACCCAGCGGACAAGAAGCTGCTATAGAATATTTATCTTATATTATTGATGTAATACCTGAAGCCCTAAAAATTCTTGCGGGAATAAGGAAAGATTGTTTGAAAATTCATAAAAATGACTGAGGTGTTATAGATGAAAAGCATGACAGGTTATGGACTTTATCAAAAGTCAAATGAAAATTATAATGTTAAAATAGAAATAAAAAGTGTAAATAATCGCTATGCTGAAATAAATATAAGATTGCCAAAAAATCTTTTTGCCATAGAAGATAAAATTAGAAAATTTATTAAAGAAACTGTAAAAAGGGGCAAAGTAGATGTTTTTATAAATATTGAATATTTAAGCCAAAATAACGAAGATCTTAAGCTAAACATTCCTCTGGCAAAAGCCTATATGAAAAATCTTTTGGACTTAAAGAAAGAACTTGAGCTTAATGACCCTATAAGCTTAAGAGATATTTATACTTTTCAAGGAGTTGTAACAAGTTCCATTTCTGATGAAGAAGATCATGAGCTTAACAATTTAATTTTTCAAACTCTTGAAGGTGCAGTAAAAAAATTTGATGAATTTAGAAAAATTGAAGGGGAAAATTTAGAGGCGGATTTAAAAGAAAAAATTAAAAATATAAAAGCTTTAAATGATGAAATCAAAGAACTTGCACCTATAAGTCTTGAAGAAAATGTAAAAAAATTAAAAGAAAATATAGAAAGTCAACTTAAAGACCAAAGTCTTGACAAGGCAAGGCTTTCAACGGAAGTTGCCCTTATGTGTGATAAGCTTGCAATAGATGAAGAAATTACAAGGATTTATTCACATATTGACCAGTTTAATGATATAATAAAGGATACAAATCCAATAGGTAGAAAGTTGGATTTTTTATTACAAGAGCTTAATAGGGAGTCAAACACCATAGGCTCTAAATCTACAAATACAAAGATTATAAACACAATTGTGGTTCTCAAAAGTGAAATTGAAAAAATAAGGGAACAAATACAAAATATTGAGTAGGCGGTGAAATTTTGTCCAAAGGTTTTTTACTTGTGTTAAGTGGACCATCCGGAAGCGGAAAGGGTACTGTAAGTGAAGCACTGTTAAAAGAGAATAAAGAAATAGTATTTTCAACTTCAGTAACAACAAGAACTCCCAGACCAGGAGAAGTAAATGGAGAAAATTATTTTTTTGTAAGCGTTGATGAATTTGAAGATATGGTAAAAAACGACGGGCTCTTAGAATATGCCTTTGTCCATACAAATTATTATGGCACACCTAAAGAGTTTGTGTTTAATGAAATTGAAAAAGGCGAAATAGTTCTCCTTGAAATTGACGTTCAGGGAGCCTTGCAAATAAAGAAAAAATATAAAGAAGCAGTATTTATATTTTTGTTGCCGCCGACTATGGACGAGCTTAAACAAAGACTTATAAAAAGAGATACGGAAACAGAAGAAGAAATAAATACAAGGTTTAGAAATGCCTTTAAAGAACTGGACTTTGTAGGAGAATATGACTTTTTTGTTGTAAACTCAACAGTGGAAAAGGCCGTATCGGATATTGAACATATTATTGCCGCTGAAAAGCTAAGAACAAAAAGACATTCAGATATAAAAAAAGAAGTTTTAAAACAGAAAGGAAAATTAGATGATAATACCGTCATTTGAAGAAATTAAAAAAATTACAAACTCAAGATATTCTCTTGTAATGCTTGTTTCAAAAAGAGCAAGAAAAATTGTAGATGGAAATGGACCATTAGAAGATACGGAACTTACAAAGCCTGTTTCTATTGCTCTTCAAGAGGCTGTAGACGGAGTTATAAAATTTGGTCCGCCTATGACAAACAGCCAATATGATAAAAAAATTAACGATGAAAAAGAAAAGAGACTAGGAATTTTAAGAGAAAAATATATGATTTTATCTGACGAGGAAGTTTCTGATGATCTTGAAGAATAAAAAAATTCTCTTAGGAGTAACGGGAGGGATTGCCGCCTTTAAGGCAGCAAGTCTTGTAAGCGGATTAAAAAAGCAGGGAGCTCAAGTAAAGGTAATAATGACAGAAGGAGCAACTCATTTTGTAAGTCCTCTTACCTTTCAAACTTTGTCAAATAATCCAGTCCATATTGAACAATTTGACCAAATGAAAAATATGGATGTGGAACATATAGCCCTTGCAAAATGGGCAGACATAATAGTTGTTGCTCCTGCCACTGCAAATACAATTGCAAAAATAAATTGGGGTATTGGAGATAATCTTTTAACAACAGTTCTTTTAGCAAAGAGGTGTCCTGTTTTAATAGTTCCTGCTATGAATACTTACATGCTTAAAAATGAACAGACTCAAAAAAATTTGGAAGATTTAAAGAAAAAGGGTTTTTTAATAAGCTCAACTCAAAATGATTTACTTGCCTGTGGAGATGTGGGCCAGGGGAAAATGCTTGAGCCTTCAGAAATTATTGATCTTATTGAGTATCAATTGACAGAAAAAGATCTTTTTGGAAAAAAATTTGTTATAACTGCAGGAAGAACTGAAGAAGCTCTTGACCCTGTAAGATTTTTATCCAACCATTCTTCTGGTAAAATGGGTTTTGCTCTTGCAAAGGAAGCCTTTTATAGAGGAGCTCATGTAGTTCTTATTAAGGGACCTGTTGACAATAAAGGTCCTAAAGTTGACAAAATTATTGATATTATTTCTACTGAAGATATGTTTAATGCAGTTAAAGAAGAACTGAAAGATGCTGATGTTATTATTAAAGCTGCAGCTCCGGCAGATTACAGACCTAAGTTTTATCAAAAGGAAAAAATAAAGAAAAATTCGGAAAAAGATATGGATTTTTTAGAGCTGGAAAAAAACCCGGATATTGCAAAATATGTAGGGCAAGTGAAAGAGGATAGAGTCTTAGTTGGATTCGCTGCAGAATCAACAAATGAACTTGAATATGGAAAAAATAAATTGGCAAGCAAAAATATGGATTTAATTGTAATAAATAATATTAAAAGCCAAGGAGCAGGATTTAAATCGGACACAAACATTGCAAGTATTATTGATAAATCAGGAAATTTTGAAAAATTTGACATTATGAGCAAAGAAGATCTTGCAAGAATAATTATAGACAAAGTAAAAGTATTATTGAAGTAGGCTAAAAACCTACTTTATTTTTTGGAAGTGATTAAGTGTTTATTGAAGTTTTTATTGAAAAAAGTCTTTCAAACTTTGACAGACTTTATACATATGAATGTGATTTTTTAGTTGACCCGGGAATGAGAGTTCATGTTTCTTTTGGAAAAGGGAATAGAAGTCTTATAGGTCTTGTAGTTCGCATAAATGTTGAAAATGAATCAAAAAAGTTAAAAAAGGTTATAGATGTAATTGATGATGAACCTATAATTAATAAAGATTTAATAGACCTTGGATTTTGGATGAAGGATAAATATTTAAAGGGATATTATAAATCTTTTCAGCCAATACTGCCTCCGGGAGATTATAAATTTATTGAAGTTTACGCACAAGGTGATGAAAAACAGCCTTACAGTCATCTTTTAAATAGAAATATTTATGATTTAAAAGCAGAGGAAAGAAGACTTTTAAAGGATTTAAAGGCTAAGGGCCAAATAAAATTTTTATATAAAATAAAAACTCAAGTTAAAGAAAAATTTATAAGTTTTTATAATTTAAGGGAAAATTATCTTGATTTGACTTTTTCAGAAAAGTTAAGCGAACCTGCAAAAGATGTAATAAAATATCTTGCGAAAAATGGAGAAAAAACAAAAAAAGAAATTTTAGAAGATTTACAAATCTCAGATTCTCCTCTAAAAACTTTAATTAAGAAAAATATTATTGAAGAATTTTTAGTAAAGGACCAAAGAGATCCCTATGAGAAACAGAAAGAATATCATCCAGTTCCCCTAAATATGGAGCAAGTTGAAGCTTATAAGGGGATTTTAGAAACAAAAAAAGAAACGAGCCTTTTATATGGAAAAACTGGAAGTGGAAAGACAGAAGTTTATTTAAAACTTTCAAAAGAGATTATAGATAAGGGCGGGCAAGTTATAATTCTTGTTCCTGAAATAGGATTAACTCCCCAGATGATAGAAAGATTTATGGGAAGATTTCCGGGCAGAGTTTCAATTTTACATTCGAGACTTTCACCAGGAGAAAGATTTGACCAATATATGAAAATTAAAAATGATCAAGTGGACATAGTTGTTGGAGCAAGATCAGCAGTTTTTGCCCCTCTTAAAAATTTGAAATTAATTGTGATTGATGAAGAACATGACTCGTCTTATAGATTTTCAAAAAACAATTCCTATGATACAAGAGAAGTTGCCCTTAAAAGAATGGAAGGCAGGGGAAAAGTAGTATTAGGTTCAGCAACACCATCCATAGAAAGTTTTAAAAATGCTCAAGAAAATAAATATCAACTTTTTAAATTAAAAAATAGGGCAGTAGAGGGAGCAAGACTTCCTAAAGTTGACATTGCAGATATGAGAGAGGAATTATTTTCAGGAAATCTTTCTATTTTCAGTAATAAATTATATAGGCTTATGGAAGAAAAACTTTCAAAAAATGAACAAATTATTTTATTTTTAAACAGAAGGGGATTTTCAAATTTTGTCAGTTGCAGGTCTTGTGGTTATGTTGTTAAATGCGACAATTGTGACATATCCATGACCTATCATAAAGACATGAACCATTTAAGGTGTCACTACTGTGGAAGTGTTAAGCCAATGGTTAAAGCTTGTCCAAACTGTGGGAGCAAATATGTGAAACAATTTGGAATAGGAACTCAAAGAGTTGAAATGGAAGTAAAAAAAGCCTTTCCAAAGGCAAAGGTCTTTAGAATGGATAGAGACACCATGAATAAGAAAAATTCTTATGATGAGGTTTATGAACTTGTAAAAAATCACGAAGTTGATGTTTTAATAGGAACTCAAATGTTAGCTAAGGGTTTTGATTTTGAAAATGTAACTTTAGTGGGAATTATTGCTGCAGACATGTCCCTATATATTTCAGATTATAGGGCTCAAGCCACAACTTTTGAACTTATTACTCAAGTTTCAGGCAGGGCTGGAAGGTCAGAAAAGCAAGGAAATGTTGTCATTCAAACTTATAATCCAGACAATTATTCCATAGTTCATGCTGCAAAAAGTGATTATGAAAATTTTTATAAAGACGAATTACAAGTTAGAAAAATTTCTGAATATCCACCTTTTACAAAACTTTATACCATTGTTTTTTCATCAAGGGAAGAAAAAGCAATAAAAGAATATGCTGAAGATTTTTTAAAATATTTAATAGAGGAGCTTAAAAATATAAGTGCAGTTCGTTCAAGACTTATAAACATTCCTAAAATAAAAAATATTTATAGACAAAAAGTCCTTATAAAAGTAGACCCAAGAGATGAAAAGACGTTATTAAATGCCCTTAAAGGGGTAATTAATAAGAAAGAGATAAATAATATAAAAATTGATATAGAAATGGAGTAAGTATGGCTAAGAGAAATATTAGAACTGATGGAGATCCGATTTTAAGAAAGAGATCAAGAGAAGTTACAAAAATAGATGATAGAGTAAAAATTTTAATTGAAGATATGTTTGAAACCATGGATGATGCAGAAGGTGTTGGCCTTGCTGCACCTCAAGTGGGAATTTTAAAAAGAATAATTGTAATTGATGACGGAGAAGAAAATAGACTTGCTCTTATAAATCCAGAATTTATTGAAGAAAGTGGAGAGCAAATAGGACCAGAAGGTTGTCTTTCAGTACCGGGAAAACAAGGAACCGTTAAAAGATTTAATAAGGTAAAAGTAAAATATCTATCTGAAGATCAAGAGGAATGCCAAATTGAAGCTGAGGGATTTCTTGCAAGAATTTTGCAACATGAAACTGACCATTTAAATGGGATTTTATATATTGATATGGCAGAAAATATTGTAGATTTATCTAAGGTAAAAGAAGATGGGAGTGAAGAATAATTTGAAAATTATTTTTATGGGAACTCCAAGTTTTGCTGTTCCAGCCTTAAAAAAGATTTCAGAAAAACATCAAGTTGTCCTGGTAGTAACAAGGGAAGATAAGAGACAAGGAAGGGGCAAAAAACTAGCCAAACCTGAAATAAAAATTTGTGCAGAAGCCTTGGGCCTTGAAGTTTATCAACCTGAAAAAATTAATTCAAAAGAAGCTATAGATAAGTTAAAGTCCATGGATGCTGATTTAATAGTTGTGGCAGCTTATGGAAAAATTTTAAAAGATGAAATTTTAAAATTAACAGGAAATAATCCGGTCAATATTCACGCATCTCTTCTTCCTAAGTTAAGAGGAGCGGCTCCTATTAACAGAGCTATAATAAATGGGGATGAATTTGCTGGAGTTTCAATTATGAAAATTGAAGAGGGACTTGATACAGGAGATTATTGTCTTCAAGATAAAACTCCAATAAAAAATAAAGACATAGATGAACTTACAGAAGAATTGGGACAAATGGGTGCAGACTTAATTATTAAATTTTTAGAAGATTATGAAAAAAATAATATTAAGTGGATAAAACAAGAGGATTCTAAGGCGACCTATGCTCAAAAAGTTGAAAAAGAAGAAGGATTTATTGATTTTAAAAAGATGACTGCTGATGAAATTGAAAGACTTTCCAGAGCCTTGTTTGATAAACCAGGAATATCTTTTAATTATGACGGCAATAGAATTAAAATTTCCGATATTGAAGTTTTGGACTTGGAAGGAAAAGCTGGGCAGGTTATTTCAAAGGAAGGTCAACTAATTATTATGACAAAGGATAAAGCCATAAAGATTAATAAAATTCAGTGGCCGGGTAAAAAAATGATGAACACGGAAGATTTTCTTCGTGGAAGAAAGATTGAAGAAGATAAAATAATAGGAGGTTAATATGCTTTTAGGATACGGATACTATTCAGGTTTAATATATTTGATTCCAGGATTTTTGCTCGCTCTGTATGCTCAAAGTAAAATTTCTTCAAATTATGAAAAATATAGAAAAGTGTTTAATGAGAATGGTTTAACAGGAGCTCAAGTTGCAAGAAAAATTTTGGATGCAAATGGCTTAAATAATGTAACCATAAAAGAAATAAAGGGAAGATTAACAGACCACTATGATCCAAGAGATAAGAGCCTTTCATTATCACCGGAAGTTTATGAAAATTCCAGCGTAGCATCAGCTGCTATTGCAGCCCATGAAGTAGGTCATGCCTTGCAAGACAAGGAAAGATATGGACCTCTTGCTCTTAGGACTTATCTTGCTCCAGGAGTCGCCATAGGATCAAACTTAGGCATGTATCTTGTTTTTATAGGACTTATATTTTCAGATTTCTTATTAAATTTAGGAATAGGTCTTTTTCTATTGGCAGTGGCATTTTCTATAATAACTCTTCCAGTTGAATTTAATGCATCGGCAAGGGCAAAGGAAGAACTAAAACTTTTCATGTCTGATGGAGTTATGGAAGGAACTGAAAAAGTTCTTTCTGCAGCAGCTTTAACTTATGTTGCTTCTGCTCTTGTAGCAATAGGAAATCTCCTTAGACTTTTAGCCTTAAGAGATAGGAGAAGAAGATAAGATGACAGTTAGAAAATATGCAATGAAAATCATCCTTGAAGTAAACAAGGGTGCTTTTTTATGGAATGCCTTAGATAAGTATAGAAGTTATGAAGAGATGCCCCTTTTAAGAGAAATTACAAGCGGAGTTATTAAAAATAAAACTTATTTGGATTATTTAATTGAAAAAAATTCAAAAATAAAGTTTAAAAAAATTCACGAAAAAATTCTTACTATACTTGAATTAAGCCTTTATCAAATAATTTTTATGTATAATATACCGGAGTACACCATTGTTGATGAAGCTGTAAAACTTGCAAAAGAAGTGGGAAATAGAGGTTCCATAGGCTATGTAAATGGAATCCTTAGAAATATTATAAGAGAAAAAGATTTTTCAGTTGATTTAAAAGGCTACGAGTATCTTTCAACATTTTATTCCCATAGCCTTTCCTATGTAGAATATATAATAAGTTTATATGGAGAAGAAAAAGGAAAAGAAATTTTAAAACTTAATAATAGTGAAGCACCATTCACTATAAGGACAAATACATTAAAGATTTCAAGAGAAGAACTTTTAAAAAAACTTGAAGAAAATTATGTTGTTAAGCTTGATAAGCTTACGGATGCAGGATTAAAAATAGAAAATCCAAGAGGAATTTTAGACTCAGATGAATTTAAAAAGGGATTTTTTTATGTTCAGGATTCAGGTTCAATTTTAATTTCTCAGGTTTTAAATCCAAGACCTGGCTCAAAAGTTTTGGATATGTGTGCAGCTCCCGGAGGAAAGACCGCCCATATGGCAGCCCTTATGAAAAATGAGGGTAGCATCCTTGCTTGGGACAGGGATAAAAAAATAAAACTTATTGATGAAAACACAAAAAGACTTGGAATAAAAATAGTAAAAACTCAAATAAATGATTCAACTATCTACAAAGAAGAAAATAAAAATGAATTTGATTATGTTATGTTAGATGCACCCTGTTCAGCCATAGGACTTGTAAGAAGAAAACCAGAAATAAAATATAAGGATTTTTCAAATATAAAAAAATTGTCAGAAATTCAATATAAACTATTGGAAAATGCGTCACAATATGTAAAACTAAAAGGTGAGATATTATACTCAACTTGTTCTATTTTGAAAGTTGAAAATGAGGATATAATTTCAAAATTTTTGCAGGAAAATAAAAACTTTGAAATTGTAAAAACCTTTGGTAAAGATACTTTCAGAACTGATGTAACAATGGGAAGCGATGGATTTTCAATGACTAAATTAAGGAAAATAAGATGATTTATATAAATGATTTAACTTTTGAGGAAATGAAAGAATATATAGGACAAGTAGGAGAAAAACCTTTTAGAGCTGAACAATTATTTAGATTTTTCAATTCTGAGAAAAAGTTAAATTTAAAAGAGTCTTCTAACCTTCCTAAATCTTTAAGAGATTTAGATGTGAGCAGAATAAAAATTCATAAAATTTTTAATTCAAAACTTGATGAAACAAAAAAATTTCTATTTATCTTAGATGACGGCAACCTTATAGAGGGAGTTCTTATGAAATATAAATACGGTTATGCCCAATGTATTTCAACCCAAGTTGGATGTAGAATGAATTGTTCTTTTTGTGCATCAACAAAAAAAGGTCTTGTTAGAAATTTAAGACCATCGGAAATGTTAGGACAGATTTATCAAGTTGAAAAAGCCTTTGATATAAATGTTTCAAATGTTATATTAATGGGTTCAGGGGAGCCTTTTGATAATTTTGAAAATCTTTTAAAATTTTTAGAAATTCTTCATGATGAAAAAGGCCATAATATGAGTTATAAAAGCATCACAATCTCCACTTGTGGCATAAGTCCAAAGATTTATGAACTGGCAGATTATAATAAAAAAATAACTCTTGCACTTTCTTTACACAATCCTTTTAACGATGAAAGAAAAAAAATTATGCCAATTGCAAAAAAATATGATATTAGTGAAGTTATAAAAGCTTGCAAATATTATGAAGAAAAAACAGGCACAAGAGTTACTTTTGAATATACTTTAATTGACGGAGTAAATAATAAAGATACTCATGCCAATGAACTTTCCAAGTTATTGAAAGGCATGAGAAGTCATTTAAATATAATACCTTTAAATCCCATTGAAGAATATCAAGAAAAAAGGCCTGAAAGAAAAAAAGTTGAAGATTTTAAAAATAAAATGAATAAACTTGGATTAAATGCTACAATTAGAAGAGAATTAGGTAGTGATATTTCAGCATCGTGTGGGCAGTTAAAGAGAAGTAGTGAGGTAGAAAATTGAAAATAGTTTCAAAAACTAACGTCGGTAAAGTCAGAGAAAAAAATGAAGATTATTACCACGTGTCCGAAAATCTTCCTCTATTTATTCTTGCAGACGGAATGGGTGGACATTTAGCAGGTGAAACAGCTTCAGCAACAGCTGTTAAAACTATAGTCCATGAATTTGAAAGCAAGAATATAAAAGAAGCGACAGATGTAAAAACACTTATAGAAGAGTCAATTGAACTTGCAAATAAAGTAGTTTTCGATTTAGCAAATAGTGTGGAAAAATATAAGGGCATGGGTACCACTCTTTCAATAGCCTATATTTTTGAAAAGCAATTTATTTATGCCAATGTAGGAGATTCAAGAATATATGAGCTTGACAAAGAAGGAATGAGAAAACTTACAAGAGATGATACTTATGTCAATTATTTGTTGGATATAGGTGAAATAACAGAGGAAGAAGCAAGAGTACATCCAAATAAAAATGTGCTTACATTAGCTCTTGGTACTGAAAAAAAACTTAAAGTTAATATTCAGTCAAGAGATGTTAAAGAAAAGAAGTTTTTGCTTTGTAGCGACGGACTTACCAATATGGTAAAAGAAGAAGACATATACAAAATTTTAATGGAAAATGAACTTGAAGATGCCGGTAATATGTTGATGCAAAAAGCTCTTGATAATGGTGGAGTTGACAATATTACTTTTATATTAATAGATACAAGTAGGTGTGAAAGTTGATAGGAAAAATTTTAGGAAATAGATATGAAATATTAGAAAAAATCGGCACCGGAGGTATGGGGGACGTTTATAAGGCCCACGACAGAAGACTTGATAGAATTGTTGCTATAAAAATATTGAAGCAACAATATAACGAAGATTCAAATTTTATAAAAAAATTTAAAAGGGAATCCCTTGCTGCAGCAAGTATTTCTCATCCCAGCATTGTTAGTATATATGATGTTGGTTCAGAAGAAAATCAAAAAGAAACTGTTCATTATATAGTTATGGAATTTATTGACGGGAAAACTTTAAAAGAACTTATTCAGGATGAAAATAAAATTCCTGAAAAAAGAGCTTTAAATTATGCTATTCAAATTGCTGAAGCATTAAAAGTTGCCCATAGTAAAAATATTGTCCATCGTGATATAAAAAGCCAAAATATTATGATTACAAGAGATGACAGAGTTAAGGTTACAGATTTTGGAATAGCAAGAATTGCTGACAATACAACAGTAACTGCAACAAATGCCATAATGGGTTCTGTTCATTATTTTTCGCCAGAACAAGCAAGGGGAGGAAAAGTAGATAACAGAAGTGACATTTACTCTCTTGGAATTGTAATTTATGAAATGCTTACAGGAAAACTACCCTTTGATGCGGAAAATCCTGTATCAGTTGCTCTTATGCAAGTGCAAAGTAATATGCCAAGACCATCGGATAGTGTTTCCGGTATAAGTAAAGAAACGGACCTACTTGTAAAAAAACTTACTATGAAGGATCCTGAAGATAGATATGAAAATGCTCAAGCTGTAATTCGTGACATAAAAAATATTTTACTTGGAAGAAAAGAAGACTTCGGCTTTGAAGAAGTTAGAAAGAAAAAAGTAATAAGACGAAGTGACAGAGAGAATATAAAAGTTAAAGAAGAAGAACCTGTTATAGAAGAAAGACCTAAAAAACCGAGAAAGGAAAAGTCTTCAAAATTACCTGTAATTTTAGGCGCATTAACTGCAATTTTACTTGTAGCTCTTCTTATTTTTGTAGTACCTAAAGTTTTATCTGGAAGAGACAATGGGGATAAGCCCATAGAAACTAATGAAAAAATTACAGTACCTGTTTTAGTTGGAAAAACAGAGTCAGAGGTCAACTCAATTTTAGCAGCACTGGGACTTAAACCTGATAGAGAAGTAGATGAAGACGACACTCAACCCAGTGGAGTAATATTAAGTCAAGAACCTAAGGACGGAGAAGAAATTGAAAAAGGTTCTATGGTTAAAATAGTTGTAAATAAATTACCAGATACAGAAAAAATTCCGAACTTAGTTGGCAGAACTTTAGAAGAAGCAAAAGACATTATAAAGGGTACAAGTTTGGAAATAGGGGAGGTAAAAGAAGAATTTAACGAAAATATTGATAGTGGAAAGATTATTTCAACTTCACCTGAATCCGGATATGAAGTAGGCAAGGGACAAAAAATTGATATCCTTATATCAAAAGGACTTGACAACAATCCTGTAAATGTAAGAAGTTTAAAGGGCATACCTCTTGAAGCTGCAAAGGGAGTTTTAGACAGTTTAGGACTTAAATATAAAGTTGAAAATGTAAGATCAAATAAAGTAGACGAAGGCGAAGTTGCATATCAAAATGAAGTTGGAGAAGTTTCAAAATCTACGGAAATAATCTTATATGTTTCAGAAGGACCTCTACAAGATGGAGAAAGTGAAGGGGGTTCAGAAAACTCTTCTGAAGACGTAAAAAGTGAAAGTATAAGTGTTACAATTCCTCAAGACGGAGCAAGACACAGAATAATAATTAATAGAATTCATAATGGAGATACAAGTGAATACTATAATTATCATAAAACAAGTGAAGAAAGTCCCGTTGAAATAGAACTTAAAGGTTCAAAGGGAGACACATTTAATATTTTTGTAGATGACGAACAAGTAGATACAAGATCACTATGATAGGGAAAATTATAAAGTTGACGGGAGGATATTATTATGTCCTCTCCGATACTATTTATGAAACAAGAGCAAGGGGACTTTTCAGACATCAAGATTTAAAACCTTTAGTAGGAGATAATGTTGAATTTGAAGTGGAGGAAAATTCTCTTGGCTACATTACAAAAATTTTAGAAAGAAAAAATTTTTTAAAAAGACCGCCTGTTGCAAATGTTGATGCGGTCTTAATTTTAATAGCGGCAAAATCTCCATCTCCAAATACCCTTTTAATAGATAAGGTAATTGCAGAATATGAAAGGGAAAATCTTGAAATAATAATAGGAATAAATAAAATTGATTTAGATGAAGAAGTTGGAAATAAACTTTATGAAACCTATAGAAAAAGCGGATTTAAAACCTTTAAAATGAGCCTTAAAAATTCCCTAGGAATAGAAGAACTCCATGAATATCTTTTAAATAAAACAATAGCCCTAAGCGGGGTATCAGCAGCAGGAAAATCAACCTTAATAAATAAATTAATAGGTGGAGAATTAAAAACCGGGGAAATAAGTAAAAAATTAAATCGTGGGCGACACACAACAAGACATACAGAAATATTTTCCGGAAAAAATATCTATCTTTTTGATACACCGGGATTTTCAAACTATGAATTAACTTGTCCATCAGAAGATTTGAAAAATTATTTTAGAGAATTTATTAAATTCGGGCCCTGTAACTTTAATAATTGCAACCATATACATGAACCTAAGTGTAAAATAAGGGAAAAAGTAGAAGAAGGGAAAATAGATAGACAAAGATACGAAAACTATAAAAATCTTTATTTAGAATTAAAAGAAAAGGAGAAAAACAAATATTCATGATAGCACCATCAATCTTGTCCGCCGATTGGACAAATATGCAGGAAGAATTTAAAAAACTAAATCAAGGTCAAGCAGATTACATACATATAGATGTAATGGACGGTAATTTTGTGCCAAATATTTCTTTCGGACCTTCCCTTATAAAGCAACTAAGAAAACTTACAAAAATACCCTTTGACCTACACTTAATGATAATGAGGCCTGAAAATTATATTGAAGAATTTAAAAAAGCCGGAGCAGACATAATTACCATACATCCATCAGCAACATTGCACTTAGATAGAACAATCTCTCTTATAAAAGACTTAGGAATGAAAGCAGGAGTTGCAATAAATCCAGGAGAAAATATAGATTCAGTAAAATATATTTTAAAAAAATTGGATTTAGTTTTAATTATGAGTGTAAACCCAGGCTTCGGCGGACAAAAATTTATTGATTATAGTCTTGATAAAATTAGAGATTTAAAAGACCTCATAAAAGAAAAAAATGCAAAAGCCTTAATAGAAGTTGATGGTGGAATAAAACTTGATAACGCAAAAGAAGTAATAGAAGCAGGAGCAGACATATTAGTGTCAGGCTCAGGAATATTTGGAGAAAATACCCTAGAAAACATAAGGAAGTTTAAAGAAATAAATTGAAAGCCACAGTAATATCAGGGGGAAAAAAATTAGATCCCCAAATAATAAAAAGAGAAATAAAAAATTCATATATAATTTGTGCCGATAGTGGCATAAAAAATTTAAGAGAATTAAAAATAAAACCAGATTTATTATTAGGAGATTTTGATTCAATAGAAGATCTGGACAGGGAAAACTTAGAAGATAAAGAAATAGAGATTTTAAAATTTCCAAAGGAAAAAGATGGAACCGACACAGAAATGGCTTTAGAAGAAGCGATAAAAAGAGGATTTGACCAAATAACAATCCTTGCCATGAGCGGTACAAGACTTGACCACACCCTTGCAAACTTATTTTTACTTGAAAAAATTTACAATAAAAAGATAAAAGCAAAAGCAGTAGATAATAATAACGAAATCATTTTTGCAGGACCAGGTCAATATATTTTCAAAAAAGACGAAAACTACAAATATATTTCCCTTGTACCCGTAAGTGAAGAAGTAATATTCTCAACAGAAAATATGGCTTATGAAGTAAAATCACTTTTAATAAAAAGAGAAACATCAAGAGCAATTTCAAACGAAATGAAAAAAGAAAAAGAAGAAAGTAAAATAATAATAGAAAAAGGAAAAACATTTATAATAAGATCCGTTGATTAAATTCGACGGATTTTTTTATGGAAAAATATAAAATATAAAAAAGTTACTAAATAAACTATATAAGATTTATAAATATTTAAAAAAAGTATTGCAATTATATTCAAGCTCCTTTACAATGAAGCTTGAAAACTTTTATAATTATATGCTTAAATGTTGTGTTAACTGAAGAAAATTGGGTAATATAAAACATAGGTGATCTTATGGAGCTGAATTTTGAAGACAAAAAAATTGCCTTTAAAGATGTGCCGATTTTATCTTATCTAAGTAAAGAAGAAATCGACTCAATGAACTCATCCTTTGAAGTTGAAAGAGTATCAAAAGGAGAGGCAATTTTCAAGTCCGGGCATCCGGCAAACGTTATGTTCATAGTTTATGAAGGAATATTTAAACTTATGAAACCCTTAAGCGACGGCAGGGAACAAATACTATATATTTTTAAAGCCGGAGACTTTGTAGGAGGACTTAATATTTTATCAGGAGATAAATATGTCTATAACGGAGTATGCCTTACAGACTGTGTAATAATTAAAATATCCAGTTATGACTTTAAAAATGTCCTTCTTAAAAACAGAGAATTTTTATTAAAACTCTTGGAAAAAACATACGAAAGAGTTAGGAAAAGTGAATCTCTTGTAGATGTGTTATCAGGCATAAATGCCAATATGAAAGTTGCAAAACTACTAATAAACTTTGCTCAAATATATGGAAAAATTACAAGAGAAGGCATTTTATTAAATCTTGATATAAATAGAGAAGAACTGGGCTTTTATTCAGGAATCACAAGGGAGACAATCTCAAGAAAACTTAATCAGTTTGAAAAAGCTGACTATATCAAACTTCTCCCAAAGGGACGTATATTAATAAGAAGTATTCAAAACTTATATGATTTAATTTGAAGGTGGAATAATGAAAAAAATTAAAATGGAAATTTACGAAGAATACGCAGAAATGTTAAAAGTTATGGCTCACCCCATTAGACTTTTAATAGTGAAACATCTTTCTCAAAATGGAGACTTAAATGTTTCAAATATTCAAGAATTAGTTGGAATACCTCAACCTACTGTTTCTTCCCATCTTGCAAAACTAAAAAGAAGCAAGGTTTTAAAATCAAAAAGAGTAGGAACAGAAATTTACTATATGATAGACAGCCCGAAAGCGAAAGAAATTATAAAAATACTTTTCGGAGAATAAAAACTTGAGCGTTGAAAAAACGCTCTTTTTTTATTGCATTTTATGAAACGTGAAAACTTTTTCATTGATTAGAAAAATTAAAAATGCTAAAATAAAAACAAAAAAGGAGTAAAAAATGGAAAAGAAAAAAAGCTTTTTTAACAGTCTCGTATTTAAATTAATCCTTGGAATAGTAATAGGAATAATAATAGGTCAAATGGCAAGCGAGGGACTAATAGCAGTTATTGACGCCATTAAGAGGATACTTGGAGACCTAATAGGATATATAGTTCCCCTTATAATTTTAGGATTTATAACCCCTGCCATAGTAAGCTTAAAAGACTCAGCAGGAAAAATATTATCAGTAACCCTATTAATTTGCTACATATCATCAGTAGGTGCAGCAACAATGAGTTTAATAGCAGGAAGAATAATAATTCCCCACCTTAACATAGCTAACAATGTAGGAGCAGGAAATGCAATTCCAGAAGCTATATTTAAACTGCAAATAGCTCCCATAATGCCAGTTATGACAGCCCTTGTAACATCAGTTTTAATAGGACTTGCAGTACTATGGACAAAATCACAAACATGGGAAAAACTATTGCTTGAATTTAACAACATAGTCCTTGCAATAGTAGATAAAGTAGTAATAACAATTTTACCCCTATACATTGGAACAACCTTTGCAGAACTTGCATATGAAGGAGCGATAATTCATGAACTTCCAGTATTTATTAAAGTAATTTTAATAGTAATAGTAGGACACTTTATTTGGATGACCCTTTTATATTCCATAGGAGGAGCAATATCAAAGGTAAACCCAAAAGAAGTATTTAAACACTATCCACCAGCATACTTCACAGCAGTAGGAACCATGTCCAGTGCGGCAACCCTTCCAGTAGCCTTAAAATGTGCAAGAAAATCAAAAGTACTTGACCCTAAAATAAGAGACTTCGTAGTACCCCTATGTGCAAACACCCACCTTTGTGGCTCAGTATTAACAGAAACATTTTTTGTAATGACCGTATCACAAATTTTGTACGGAAAAATGCCAGAAATATCAACAATGATTCTATTTATCTCCCTACTTGGAATATTTGCCATAGCAGCACCAGGAGTTCCAGGAGGAACAGTAGTAGCATCACTTGGACTAATAACAAGTATCCTTGGCTTTAACGACACAGGAACAGCCCTAATGCTTTCCATATTTGCCCTTCAAGACAGCTTCGGAACAGCATGTAACGTAACAGGAGATGGAGCAATAGCCTTAATGGTAACAGGAATATTTAATAAAGTACCAGGAAAAAATGGAAACCCAGAATACCAACCAAGCATAGAAGAAGACACAAAATAAAAACAAATAAAAATAAATAAGAAGCATTAAAAGAATATTTAATCTCAAAAGCTAATTGAGATTGAATATTCTTTATTTTTGTTGTATAATAAAAATATCTTCAGGGCGAGGTGCAAATCCTCACCGGCGGTTATAGTCCGCGAGTTTTAACTGAATCGGTGAAATTCCGATACCGACGGTATAGTCCGGATGAAAGAAGATTTTTTGTATGCCCGGAAGTTGGGCTTTTTTATTGCCCTTAAATTAAGGAGGAATAAATATGAACGAAGTAAAAGTAAGAAGCAGATTTAAAACAAGAAATATAACAAGAGTGGCGGTTCTTTCAGTCATAGCCTTTGTGCTTATGAACATAAAAACACCATTGGGATTTATAGCACCATCATTTATGAAACTTGACATTTCAGACATGCCAGTTTTAATAGGCGCCTTTACCATGGGACCCATATGTGGAATCATTACAGCTTTAATAAAAAATATTTTAAAAATAATTATAGCAGGATCTGACACAGGACTTGTAGGAGAACTTTCAAACTTTATCCTATCAAGTGCCTTTGCAGTAACAGCCGCTCTCTTTTACAAAAAGCATAGAACCTTTAAAGGAGCAATAATTTCCTTAGTCATTGGAATAATAACCATGACAATTTTTGCAATGATATCAAACTATTTCTTTATTTTCCCATTATATGGAAAAATAATGCCAATGGAAGCAATAATCTCCATGTGTGCAAAAATAAACGCAAACATTAAAGACTTAAAAGACATTATGCTTTATATAGTTTTACCTTTCAACATTGTAAAAGGAACAATAACCGCAATATTTACAATCTTTATCTATAAGCACGTAAGACCTGCATTAAAAGACTAAAAATTTTGAAATTATAAAAGATAAGGATTTATTAAAGTAAAAAAAATATTATAGGACCTCGACTAAGATTTATATATTAGTCGAGGTCTTTTTATTTTCTTATATTCTTAATACCTTGGCAGACTTAAGTTAATAGTTTAAAATTAGTCTAAGGCAAAAATAAATTAAAAAATTTAATTAGTTTAAGATAAGGCGACAAATAGGAGAAAAAGATAAATGACAAAACATGAAATTATTCTTGGAGATAGCAAAAAAATGGACAAAATATCAGATGAGTCAGTTAATCTAATTGTCACATCGCCTCCTTATCCCATGATAAAAATGTGGGATGAAATGTTTAGCACCCAGGATCCAGAAATTGAAAAGGATTTACAATCTGAAGATGGGATGGGCGCTTTTTTTAAAATGCATAAGGTCCTTAAAAAAACTTGGGAAGAGTGTGACAGGGTTCTTGCTAAGAATGGTTTTGTCTGCATTAATATAGGAGATGCAACAAGAAGTATAGGAGATAATTTTCAACTTTTTTCCAATCACACTCAGATTATTAATACCTTTCTTGAAATGGGTTATAGCCTTCTTCCCGATATTCACTGGAGAAAGCAGTCCAATTCCCCTAATAAATTTATGGGCTCTGGAATGTATCCTGCTGGTGCTTATGTTACTTATGAGCATGAATATATTCTGATTTTTAGAAAGGGAGGCAAGAGAATTTTTAAGGGTCAAGAAAAATTATTAAGACAAAAAAGTGCTTTTTTTTGGGAAGAGAGAAATGTTTGGTTTTCTGATCTTTGGGATGTTAAGGGAACTTCTCAAACTATTCTTTCAGCAAAAAATGGTCGTGATAGAAATGCTTCTTTTCCTTTAGAGATACCCTTTCGATTGATAAATATGTATTCAGTGGAGGGGGACACTGTTTTAGATCCCTTTGCAGGCCTTGGAACAACTAACCTTGCTTGTATGATTTTAAATAGGAACAGTATTGGAGTTGAGATTGACGAAGCTATTGCAGATATGGCTTTAAATAACATGGATAGGGGCCTTGATGAGTTAAATCAAATTATTGATACTAGAATTAAAAGACATTTAAATTTTATTGATTCTTTAAAAGAGGAGAAAAAAGAAAAATGTTATATTAATGATCATCATAGTTTTCTTGTAAAGACCAAGCAGGAAAAGAAAATTGAAATTAATCCTATAACTGAAATAAAAAAAGAAGGAAATGTATTTTTCTGCAAATATTGCAAGGATAAAAGTTAATTATTTATATAAAAATTAGCGGATAAGAGCTATTTTGCTTTTGTCCGCTATTTTTTGTGATTTTTTATAAATTTTATAAAATCAAATTTATTTTGAACATGAAATTTCCTTAAATTAGGCCTATATAAATAAAATTCAGCTTTACATAGAAAAATCAAAGTGTTTTTAATCTTCCACTTCTATTTCTATACCTGTTTTTGTCTTGTTATAATAGATCATTTTCACATCTATTACTTCAGAAAGACGGCCCATAGTTTTATAGCTAAAGGGTTTTACAGAATAGGGGGTATCTCCAACATATCCGTCTATACCTTGGCTTTCTTCTTGTGGATTTGCCAAACGATAGGAGGTATTTTTCTTTTCTGCAAGAAAAGCCAAGATTACTTTTTGAAAATAAAGTCCGTTAAATGTTTTGTAGATAAGAAGATCTTCAACCCAGTCTTCTACCATGGTTTTGTCAATAAGCTCAATGGCACTTCGAAGATTGTTTATTTGTAGCCATATTTTTTCACTTGCTTCTTTGCGGGCATTGGGATTTAGATTTTCATACCAAGACTTCCAGCCTCCTATGGTCTTTTTTTCACCGGATTCTAAAAATTCCAAAAAGAGATTGGACATTTGACCTACAACATTTGGACGGGTTCCCTTTGCATTTTGATTAGCCCAATTAATTAATTGAGATGTGTATTTGGGAAAAGAATAGGGGCTCTTGTCATTATACAAGCTAATATCTTTATTATTCATTGAATAATTCATTTTTAATCCTCCTTAAAAATTTTGACTTATTTTATTAATATTATATAAGTCTATGGTTTCTTAAACAAGAAATATGGGGAATAAAAAAACCGCCTTAAAAGGCGGATTTCATTTTTCTTATTCTTCTTTTTCTTTAGTTTCAGCAACTGTAGGAACTTCAACTGATGCTTCTGATGTTCCTTCTTCAATAACTTCTTCTTGAGGAGCACTTAAAGTTGCTACGATTTCTTCTTTATCTGTAAGAATTTCAATTTTTTCATTTTTAGCTATGTCAAGATCTGCAACAGTCATTGTGTCGCCAATTTGCATATCAACAACTTTTACAAGAGCTTCACTTGGAAGATCTGCTGGTAGACATTCGATTTCAACTGTGTCAAGTATTTGCATTAATACTGAAGGTTGAACTTTTACATTATCTCTACCTTCAAGAACAACAGGAATTTCAACTTTGATTTTTTGATTCATATCTATTAGATAGATATCGTAGTGCATAATTTGATTTTTAAAGGGATGTTTTTGAATGTCTTTAAAAAGAATATTTTTTTCTTCTCCGTCAAAATCAGCCTTTATAATGTTTGAAAGACCTGCAATTTCGTATGCTTTTACTAAATCCTTTTCTACTGCATATACGTGAATTGCCTCTTCTCCCTTTGAGTATGCAACTCCTGGAATAAGACCTTGTACTCTAAGTTTATCGACCTTATTTTTGCCAAAGGCCTCTCTTTTTGTAAAATTTAATTTCATAATATCCTCCTAATTTTTTATTATACCCGATCCAAGACAAACCTCTCCCTTATAGAAGACACATACTTGTCCGGGAGTAATTCCTTTTAACGGATTTTTTAACTTAATTTTTAAATCTTGACCGTCCTTATAGATGGTCATTTCTTCATCAGGTGCCCTGTAACGAATTTTCCCAGTGCATTTAAAGGGAAAGTCCGGTTTTTCAGTTATGAAAAAGGGATCTTCAACAGTAAACTCATCTTTGTAAAGAAGAGGATTTTTAACTCCCTGAGCTACTATAAGCCTGTTGTTCTTTAAATCCTTATCACAAACAAAAAAAGGTTCTCCGCTTCCAACACCGCCTATGCCGATTCCTTTTCTTTGACCTATTGTGTAATGAATAAGGCCTGAGTGTTTGCCGATTATATTTCCATCAACATCAACAATGTCGCCGGGTTTTGTAAATAAAAACTTGTCTAAAAATTCATTAAAATTTCTTTCGCCTATAAAACAAACTCCAGTGGAATCTTTTTTCTTAGCTGTGGACAAATTTAATTTTTCTGCAATTTCTCTAACTTTATTTTTTTCTAAATTTCCAATAGGAAAAATAGTTTTCTTTAAGGCTTCCTCATTTACTCTGCTTAAAAAATAGCTCTGGTCTTTATTTTTATCAAGGCCTCTTAAAAGATAGGTTCTTCCGTTTTCAGTCTTGGTTCTTGCATAATGTCCCATAGCTATATAGTCTGCATCAAACTTCATAGCAAAGTCAAGAAAAGCTTTAAATTTTATTTGAGTGTTGCACATAACATCAGGATTAGGGGTTCTTCCTTTTTTATATTCTTCTAAAAAATAAGAAAAAACTTTATCCCAGTACTCTTTTTCAAAATTCACTGTGTACTGCTTGATTCCCAGTTCCTGCGAAACTTTTATAACGTCTAAATAATCATCAGTAGCAGTGCATTCAGCATCATTTTCGTCCCAATTTTTCATGAAGACTCCGATTACATCATAGCCTTCTTCTTTTAGAAGATAAGCAGAGACTGAAGAATCAACTCCGCCGCTCATTCCAAGGACTACTTTTTTCTTTTCCATTTTATCACCTAAACAAATTGTATTATACAATAAAAATCCATATTTTAAAAGTTAGTTAAGGTCGCTTCCTTCATATATTGTTGT
Source organism: uncultured Peptoniphilus sp. (assembly GCA_946999425.1). Classification (GTDB taxonomy): domain Bacteria; phylum Bacillota; class Clostridia; order Tissierellales; family Peptoniphilaceae; genus Peptoniphilus_B. The sequence goes on along the minus strand of CAMQDG010000001.1, from coordinate 25,094 downwards.
AAGTAAACCTTGACCTGTGTGTATAGAAATTATAGGTGTCATCTCGATGATTTCTATTTTAACATCGGGATCTTTTTCTAAGATCATTTCTTTAAGTATTTGGGCTCCCTCTTCATTAGCACATTGAGATATAAAAAGCTCTTTTGAATTCAAATTTCTATCTTCAAAATATGTTTCTTTTAATTTTTTATAGGCATTCTTAATGCCTCGAGTTTTTTCTTTTACTGTAAGCTTTCCCTCAGCATCCACTCTTAGTATAGGTTTTATCTTTATAGCTGTTCCCACCAGGGCAGCCGTTACTGAAAGCCTACCGCCTCTTTGCAAATGAAATAAGTCGTCTACAATAAATATGTGTTTTAAAAATTTTGCTTTTTCTCTTAAAATTTCGGCATTTTTTTCAATAGGGATTTCTTTATCTCTATTTTTAAGGGCATGTTCAGCAAGAATTGTAAGACCTGCTGTTGCTGCAAGGGAATCTACAACTTCTATTTTTCTTTGAGGAAAGTCTTTTAAAAGTTCATCTGCTGCAATTTTAGCCTGTAAATACTGACCTGAAAGCCCTGAAGAAAGACATATATATAAGATGTCTTTCTCTTCTTCCAGAGATTTCTTAAAGTATTCTTTAAATGTAAAAGAATTTATCATTGAAGTGGACATATCCTTGTTTTTTAATATTTCCAAAAATTCTTCTCTGCTTAAATTTTTAAAATCATCTGTATTTAAAATTGTTTCTTTGTCAACAATGATATCCATAGGAATAATATTTATTTTGTCTATTATATCTTGGCTGAAATCTCCACCCATGTCTGCATATATTGAATACATATTTTTCTCCTTTTTTAATATAATCACATAATATCTTATTTCTTGTTTAAGTTTCAAGTAAATGTTAAAATTAAAAAGGTGATTGCATGAAAAAAATAATAATTTTAATATCTTTAATTTTATCTTTAAGTCTTTTTACAGCCTGTAATAAGGATAAAGAACTTGAAAAATATTCAGACCAATTTTTCGACACCTTTGACACTGTTGTAGATGTAAGTGTCTATACAGAAAACGAAAAAGAAGGTCAAAAACAACTTGAACTTATAAAAAACGAATTTGAAAGATTAAATAAACTCTTTGACAGATACAATAAGTATGACGGAATAAACAATTTTTGTAACGTCAACGAAAATGCAGGGCTCGCTCCTGTAAAAGTGAGCCCTGAAGCTTATAAACTCATTAAGGATACTTTTACCTACAATAAAGAACTGTCAAATAAGGTTGATATATCCATAGGACCTGTTGTGGACCTTTGGACAAAGTACAGGGACCTCTATAACGAAGGAAAAACAAAAGAAGAGGTAAAAGCCTTAACAGGATCTTATCTGCCCACAGAGGAAGCCCTAAAAGCTCTCAGACCCCTTTTAGGTATGGATAAGATTGTGCTTAATGATGAAGAATCTTCTATCTACTTAAAAGAAAAGGGAATGAAAATGGATATAGGTGCTGTTGCCAAGGGATATGCAACAGAACTGGTAGCTCAAAAAGCAATTAAAGAAGGGGTAAAGCACTGCGTAATAAGTGCCGGAGGTAACGTTAGAATTATTGGAGATTTCCCAAAAAATGATAGTGGAAAAACAGCCTTTGCCATAGGAGTAAGAAACCCAGATGTTGATGAAAATACAAACGGAATGGATTCCATTTCTGAAGTTTTGCATTTAAATGACACTTCAGCTGTAACAAGTGGAGATTATCAAAGATATTTTGATTTGGACGGAATAAGATATTGCCACATAATTGATCCATTAACTTTAAAACCTGCCCATGATTTTAAATCAGTAACAATTATTGCAAAAGATTCAGGCCTTTGTGACTTTTTATCTACAGCTTGCTTTTTACTTCCAATTGAAGAAGGAGAAAAACTTTTAAAAGAAAAGAATGCTCTGGGAATTTGGATTGATAAGGATTCAAAAACTTATATGATGGAAGGTGCTCAAGAGTTGACAGATAGGGGACAAAAATGAGAAATAATATAAGAGGCCTTATCTTTCATATTTTCTTAGGACTTATCCTTTTTGTTCTTGCTTATTTTATAAATTTAAGCCCAAGTTTGACAGGGGTTTTATATGGCAATTTTATTTTCAGACTTGTCCTTATAGCTTTTGTGATTTTTTTGTATTTTAACTTTTCAAAGGCTATGAGCAAAAGGCAAAATAAAAACTTTGATTTTCTTGCGGGAAATTTAATTGTCTTTATAGGTTTAATCACTATGGGATTTGCCTTTTTAGGACTGGGAAAAAATATTTTTAAAGCAGGACCGGGAGGAAGCGGATTCAGAATTTTTATGGACGTGTTTTTATTTCCCCAGCTCTATATTATTAGACTCTTAAAACTTAAAGAAAGCTTTGTAAGTTTAATCTTACTAAGCTTCTTGCCAGGCTTAATTTATGGAATTTCCATAAAAATTAGCAGAAAAAAGCTTATAAGAAAAAGAAATTTAGCAAGAAGAAGAAAAATATGAATAGATTAAAAAAACTTTTATTTTTAGTCTTTCTAATTATTCTCGCCTACGGTATAAATTTATTTTTAAGTCCCTCTTTAGGGCAATTTGAAGCTTATACCGTAACAAAAGTATCTGATGGAGATACAATTTGGGCAAACAATGAAAAAATAAGAATTATAGGAGTAAACACTCCAGAATTAAAAAGTAAAGAAGACTTTTCTCATGAGGCAAAAGACTTAACTAAAAGCCTTGTTTTAAATAAAAAAGTATATTTTGAAAAGGACATAGAAGAAAGGGATAAATATAATCGACTTTTAAGATATGTTTGGCTAAAAAAACCTAAAAAAATAAATAGGGAAGAAATTGAGAAGAATACCCTTGAAGGAATACTTTTAGCAAAGGGCTATGCAAGGGTCTATACCTTTAAGCCAAACATAAAATACAAAAAATATTTTAAAGAAATAGAAGATAAAGCAAAAAAAGAAAAAGTCGGAATGTGGAAAAATTCAGAAGAAGGGAGCACAAGAGGTAACTGATGTATAAATATAAAATGGAAGAACTTGTAAAAATTACAAAGGAAAGATTAGAAGAAAGAGGAATAGAAATTTCAGACATAGCAAAAATAGTTTATGATCTTCAAATTCCCTATAGCCCTCATGTAACTTATGAAATTTGCCTTGAATCCGTTGAAATGGTTTTGGGAAAAAGAGAAGTAGTTCATGCTGTTCTCACAGGCCTTGCTCTTGATAAGATGGCAATGGAAAAAAATTTAGACGAACCTCTTCAATCAATAGTTTCTAACGACGAAGGCCTTTACGGTATAGACGAAATATTGCCCCTTGGAATAGTAAATTTATACGGGTCCATAGGACTTACAAATTTTGGATATCTTGACAAGGAAAAAATAGGAATAATAAAAGAACTTGATGACAGAAAAAAAACTTCAGATGAAGTTACAACCTTCGCAGACGACTTAGTTGCAGCTATTGCAGCCGCAGCAGCATCAAGAGTTGCTCATCAAAATATAGGTTAAAAAATATCTTGACAAATGAATAAAAACACTCTATTATAATCAATAGTGTTTAAAAAGCCCCGGAAATTTTTTATACACAGGAGGAAATTCATGAATAGCAAGAGCTTTATGGCTAAAGCTAATGAAGTTGAAAGAAAATGGTATATTATAGATGCCGAAGATAAAGTTTTAGGTAGACTTGCTACTGAAGTAGCTACTCTATTAAGAGGAAAACACAAAGCTATCTATACACCCCATGTTGATACAGGCGACTTTGTAATTGTAATTAACGCAGATAAAATTCGTCTAACAGGTGACAAGTGGAATCAAAAAGTGTACGCATATCACACCGGATATCCGGGAGGAAGAAGAGAAATCCAATATAAACAATTAGTTCAAAAAAATCCTGAAAGAATCATTGAACTTGCTGTAAAAGGCATGTTACCAAAGAGCAGATTGGGAAGAAAAATGTATACAAAACTAAAGGTTTATGCAGGACCAAATCATCCTCACGAAGCACAAAAACCTGAAGTATACGAATTTTAATTGGAGGTAGTTATGGACAATAAGCAATATAGAGGAACAGGAAGAAGAAAATCTTCTGTAGCTCAAGTTAGACTTATTCCCGGAAACGGAAACTTTACCGTTAACGGAAGAGATTTAGACAACTACTTTAACTACGATACTTTAATAACAGTTGCAAAATCTCCCCTTGAGTTAACAGAAACTCTCGGCTCATATGATGTTATAGTAAAAGTTCACGGTGGTGGATTTACAGGTCAAGCCGGAGCTGTAAGACATGGAGTTGCAAGAGCTTTACTTGAAGTAAACGCAGACTTCAGAAGTCTATTAAAAAAAGCGGGCTACCTAACAAGAGACCCGAGAATGAAAGAAAGAAAGAAGTACGGCTTAAAGAAAGCAAGACGTGCTCCACAATTCTCAAAGAGATAAGATACAAAAATTACCTTGGAATCACCAACTTCCAAGGTTTTTTTATTTTATAATAAAAACTTTATAAAAAAATAAAATCACAAAGAAAAACTTTGTGATTTTTTTAATTTCTATCTAATTTATAATTTTTAATAGAGATAAAGATAAGACCGCTGCCTAAAAGGGCAAGACAAGTGGAAATTAAAATTGCATGGGAAGGTCCAAAAAGATCTATGGACACACCTCCAACAAAAGCACTTATAACACTGCCAAGAGTTATGGCACTGGAAAGAAAACCCTGAGCCTTTGTAGCCTCTCTAGGGGAAACTGCAAGATCCATAAAATAAACTGAAGCCGGAGTAAAAAGGGCAAAGCCCACAGCCTGAGTTACTTGTATTAAAAATAAGAATTCCACATTAGTTGCCATGTAAGTTAAAATTCCCTTTAAAGCAAACATAAGAGCTGAAAATTTTAAAATACTTTGAATTTTAAATTTCTTATTTAATTTTAAAAAAGCAAACATTGCAGGAAACTCTATTATAGAAGCTATAGCAAGGACTAGGCCTGCGTCCTTATTAGTTCCCCCTATGTTTTTTACAATTTGAAAAATGTAATTTATTAAAAACATATAAGAAGTGTAAAGACCAGCAACCCCAATTAAAAATAAAGTTAAATTTTTTCTTGAAATGTAATTATTTTTCTTTTCAACCTTTTTTTCATCAAAGCTTTCATTGTCTATTAGGTTAACATTTTTAAAACTTTGAAAAATCAGTAAAATTGAAATCCCAATATAGAGAAAAAGTCCAAAAATCATAGGCGACTCAGTATTTTTAAGAGCAAGTCTTCCTAAAATTACAGAAGTAATTGAAAAAGAAATAGAACCTATTCCACGGCTGAGACCATAATTTATAATTACATTAATTTTCTTGTAATAAAAAGAAAGAGCATTTATTAAAGGAAAAATCAGTTGAGAAACAGTAATAGAAAGCATGGCAAAAATAAAAGTTAAGTAAAAATCCTTAAATAATAAAGTTCCACCAACCATAAAAATTCCTAAAAAAGAAAGAAAGAGAAGATAATCTCTAACATTATATCTTTTAGACTTATCAGCCATGTGACTTATGCTCGGTTGCAAAAAAACCGCAATTATATTTCCAAAGCCTGTAACAATACCAATTTCAGTAGGACTCATATTTCTTCCAGTTAAAAAGGCATTCATAAAAGTAGGAACGGCACAAATAATCATCCAATAGAAAAATTGAGTCATTAAATATTTTTCTTTTGGAAATTTTATTGTATTATTCATTCTTTAACAACCTCCAATAAGTTGTCTTTATCATAGAGAAAACTCATCTTAGAAAAAACTTTCCCCTGAAAAACATAGTCTAAAAATATTTCATCAGCCTTCCAGTGGGGAAGATCCATAAATTCCTGGGGATAGAGCCAGTGAAGATCTCCCTCATCACACTCATGTAAAAGTCCCTTATAATCATCAACATAATAAACTTCCATAGTCTCATGGTAGCCGGAAATATCCCTATAAAAAACACTTCCACAGTGAATTTTATTTTTAACAATTAAACCAGTTTCTTCAAATATTTCTCTGTCAATACCTTGGTCAGGGCTTTCACCTTCCTCCACGTGACCGCCGATGCCAATATATTTTCCCTTATTTATATCATTTTTCTTTTTATTTCTCAGTAAAAATAAAAATTTTTCCTTATCTTCTAAATTTCTTATATAGGCAAGAGTAAAATAATTTTTCATAAACACTTCCCAATTATGTAAAAAATCCTTGATAATCAAGGATTAGTTGTTTTTTATTAATTCTTTTAACTTAGTTTTATTAATTATAACACAAGCAAGGCTTGTAACAATTAAAGTAGAACCAGCTATACTTACAAAACTTATTAAAAAAGGAAGCTTCATAGTCATATCAAGGTTTCCAGTTTTAAAAAGCTCTAAAGTTACTAAAAGTCCAGATACACAACTAAAGATTAAAGAATTAAGGTAGACGTTTTTTATAAATTTACTTAAAGCATAAGTTATAATTGCACAGGAACCACCTACGATCATATCAATAGGTCCAAGGGGAGATGCAAAATTTGCAAGAGCTCCACCTAAAATTAAGGCAGGCACAAACTTTCTGTTAAAAAAAGGAAGGACTGAAAGAGCCTCACCAATTCTTAACTGAAACATATAAAACCCATAGGGGTTTAAACCTATAAGCAACATATAAAAAGCGAGTACTATGGCATTTTTTGCTAAATCTTTTGTCTTCATAATATCACCATTAAAAATAGTAACAAAAAAAAATTTCTTTTGCAATGAATGAAAAAGATATAAAAAGTGTAAATATAATATAAGAAATAAGAAAAAATTAAATTAAAAGCTTTAATTTAAAAATTATATGTGTTTAAATAAACTTGAAAACTTATAGAGGAGAGACCATGTATAGAGAATTTAATGAAATTAACACCTACATTGACAATATTTTTTTAGGCTATCCAGAAACTCAAAAAAATAAAAATATAAAAGCCGAACTTAAAAAAAATATGAACTTAGGCATGGAAGAAAAAATAAAAATATCAAATAGAGAAGAAGATGCTTTTTTTGAAATTATAAACGAATTTGGAGACATGTCAGATCTTAAAGAAGTCTTGGATAATAATTTTCCTCAAAATATAAGCTATGATGCAAGAGAAGTGGAAAATAAAAAAGAAAAATCCTTTCCCTTTAATTTAGACAATAGGCAAATGGTTTTATTGGGTCTGGTTTCATTTTTTGTCTTAGGTGAAGTTGCTTCCTATGCAGTTTCTTGGTTTGTTTTAATAGCTTTGATAGTTTATTTTAAAAAGGAAAAAAATAAAAAAAGCCTAAAAGAAAATAAAGACGAAAAAAATAAACTTAAAGATTAAAAAGACCTCTTTATCTTAAAAGATAGAGAGGTTTTTTATAAGAATTTGCTCTTCAAATTGTCCCAATAAGAATCCTTATTGAGGACTAATTTTTTTATGGAATTTTTAGAAATTTTTAAATTCACTCTTTTTAAATTTGAAAAACTATATTCATTTCCATCCACTAGAACAAGGCAGGAGTTAGAATATCTTCTTTCAGGTACCAAACTTATCACATGGTCTCCAGGAACGATTACAGAGTGGATTAGGGACCTGTAGGCAGCGGAAAAAACAGGAGAGATGGGAGTCATTTGTAAAACATTTAAAGTTGGATAAACAATAGACCCTCCCGTTGAAAAATTATAGGCAGTAGATCCCGAAGGACTTGAAACTAAAATTCCGTCTCCGGAAAATTTTTCAACGTGATTTCTCTGTACAAAAACATTTATGTGAATAGTCTTTGAATGTTGAGCTTTTAAAACAATTTCGTTTAAAGCCGTAAGATTTATAACCCGATTTTTTGCATAAATATCACCCTTAACAAGTTTTAAATCCTCAATTTCATAATCCTTTTTTTCATATTGATCCAAAAACCAATCTATCTGATCCGGTAAAATTTCTTGAAAAAATCCCAAGTGACCTGTATTAACACCGACAATAGGCATTTGGGGGAAATTGTTATTGTGAATAGACTTAATAAAAGCACCGTCCCCACCAATACAAATTGTAAGTTCAGCCTTATGATTGAAAGTTGTAGAAGGCATATATCCACGCTCCCTTAACTTTTCAAAAATTTCATAAGAGATTTTTTTTGATTCAAAATTGTAATTTGAAATAATATTAATTATTTTTGACATCTTTTCACCTTTACTTTAACTAAAGTATATAATATAGTAACTTTTGCAAAAAATAAAGAGGTGGATATGGATATATTAAAAGACGATTTTAACTTTTATCATTTCACAGTTGATAAAGCTATAAAAAATAAAGAATTTTTAAAAAAAATAAATTTGTCATCAAGATACATTAGAAGAAGTGTAAGAGAAAAAAATATATTTGTAAATGGTCAGCTTATCCTTCATAATATTGACTTAAAACCGAAAGATATAGTCTCCATAAAAATCGAAGAAGAAGAATTAAACGCCATAGCTGAAGAAAAAGAACTTGATATAGCCTATGAAGACAATGACCTTTTAGTAGTAAACAAAGAACCAGGCATAATTGCCCATGCAGTAAATGTGGAACAAAGAGGAACCCTTTCAAACTATATAGCAGGATACTTTTTAAAAAATAATATAAAAAGAAAAGTGAGACTAGTAAATAGATTAGATAGAGATACAAGCGGTCTTATAATAGTCGCAAAAAATTCCAACGCCCATTCCCAGCTGGCAAAACAAATGGAAGAAGGAAAAATTATAAAAAAATACATGGCAATATTAGAAGGAATAATAGATAGAGAAGTCATCATTGAAAAAAATATTTTACGTTCAGAAGATGGGATAAAAAGAATAGTAGACCAAAGAGGCCAATACGCAAAAACTCTTGTAAAACCAATAAAAACCTTTAACAATATGACCTTGGCAGAAGTTAGACTTTTCACAGGAAGGACCCACCAAATAAGAGTCCACTTAAATTATATAGGTCATAGTTTAGTGGGAGATCCCCTCTACGGAAATCCCTCACCCCTAATAGAAAGACAAGCCCTTCACTCCTATTACTTAAAATTTAACCATCCAAGGACAAATAAAATTGTAGAAATAGAAGGGAAAATGCCTAAAGATATGAAGGCATTAATAGATGGGTAAACTTGTAAAAAACAATTCCATCCATTATAATAAAAATAAGTTCTGCGATGTGCGAATTTAACTTCATTTAATTCAACCGACATAAAAGATCCGGGAGACCGTCGTCTTAATAAGGATAAAATGCCCAAAGGGGACTTTAGAGATATTAGGCAGGTCACCCACCTAACAACTGGGGCGGGTCTGAATTAGTGAAGTATACGGCATTGCGGAATTTTTTATTTAATCATTTTTCTATTTTCAAAATAAACCATCTCTTTAGGATACTTAGAAATATATTTAAGAGCAAAATCAAAATCAGCTCCAACCTCACAAGCCCTATGACCATCACTTGCTAAAGTTAAAACCCTTCCCCCAAGATCGAAATATTTATCCAAAAAAACCTTTTTAGGATGAGCAAAATTAAGCCCCCTTCTAAGACCACCAGTATTAATTTCAAGAGCTATATTTTTTTTAATTAAAAGCTTAAAAATTTCTTCAACACTAGACATATAAATACAAGGGTCATAATCAACATCAATATACCTGTCAATATAATCAAGATGACCTAAAATATTAAAATTATCAAAAGCTCTAACACACTCTAAAATATAAGCATAGTATTTTTTAAGCCAAAAACTTGGATTTTTTTCAATATCATGCCTTATCTCATAAATATCATCCTCATAAATACCATGGATGGAACCGATAACATAATCAAAGGGATAAAGGGCAATTAACTTATCAATAAGCCCCTTATGATTTAAATTTAAACCTATCTCAATACCCCTTAAAATTTTTATCTTTGAAGAATACTTATCCTTAAGCCTGTCAATCTCCTTAAAATAATCAATTAAATTGTACATATTAGGTTCCCTATCACCTAAGAAAATATCATAATGATCAGTAAAACCCATAACCTTAATATTTTTATCAATAGCACTCTCAACAATTTTTTCAGGATCCTCAACAGAATCAAAACTGAACTTAGAATGCAAATGTAAATCACATAACATCATAAAAAACTCCTTAATCGTTTTAATTAAATAATATTGGGTAAATAAATAATATCACAATTAAAAGGGAGGCCCAAGATGGGAATTTTTGATTATTTTGAAAGAAAAAGAAGAGAAGAAGAAAGAAAAAGACTTGCAGAAAAGGCAGGAGCAGTAATAACAGGAGCAGCCCTAGGAGGACTTGCAGGAATTTTATTTGCACCAGACTCAGGAGAAAAAACAAGAAAGAAAATCGCAGAAAAATCCAAAGACGCAGCCCTAAACGTAAAATCCTCAGTAGAAGACTTAGCAGACTCCGTACAATATAAAGCATATCAAGCAGGAGAAACAAGCAAAAAATTTTTTGGAGACTTAAAAGAAAAAGCAGGAGATGCAAAAGAAGACTTTAAAGACGCCGTTGAAAATGCAAAATATAAAGCAAAAGCAGTAGGAGCAGTACTTTCAGAAAAAGCAGAAGACTTAAGAGAAGACGTAAAAGAAGTATCAGAAGACGTAAAAGAAAAAAGTAAAAAAGCAGCAGAAGACGTAAAAGAAACAGCAGAAGAAGTAAAAAAAGACATAAAAGACGGCGCAAAAGAAGTAAAAAAAGACATTAAGAAGTAGGAGGCAGCTGTAACAATGGGAGCAACAATAACCATAGAAGACTTGCTCAGAATAATATTGTATTTAGCCGGAGCAGGAGCCTTAATATTTTTAGCTCTGGTCCTAAAAAAAATGCTGGGAATATTGGGAACAATTCAAGAAATTGTAGAAAAAAATCAGTACGTAATAGACGATACCATGAAAAAAATACCATCACTTTCAGATGATGCAATAGAAATTACTAAAAATGTATCCTCTATCTCCAATGAAACAAATGAACTATTAACAAAAGTAAGACCAGAAGTAGAAAAGCTCGCCCAGAGCGTGGGAGGAATATCAAATACGGTAAACAACGTAACAAGAAACCTGGATATAGCAGCAGACAAAGTAACAGGAGCAGTTTCAAACGTAACAGACACCGTAAGTGATACAGCAAAAACAATCCACCTAAACGCAAACAACGTAGTAGATTACTTCTATATCTTAAAAGAAGTATTAGAAGTAGTAAAAACAACCTTCTTCGGAAAATAAAAATAATAAACAAAAATGGCATATTCAAAATATGCCATTTTTTATTGCCCATAACAGTAAATATAAGTACAAATTTATTGGTCCGGCGGCGTAAGGCGAATGATTTGAAACAAAATAAAAAACGAAAAAGAAAAAATATATATTCAACCTCAATGGAGGCAATAGGAATGAAAAGCGTAAGCTTTTCCACCAATAAAAAGCGTTTCGAGGGGTAAGGAGGGGGAGCCGCGAGGGGGACGTTAGGGACAATCGCAAGTCCATTAGTCCCCCTCGCGATACATATGTAAAATAAAAAACGAAAAAGAATAAATGAAGAAAAAAGATTTATTGAAAAAATTTTAAAACAAAATGCTTCACGTATAGCATAAAAAAACATATTTTTTATTTTAATTAAAGTACTTCTTATGTATAATAAATTTGGAGGAAAATATGGGAAAAGAAGAAAGAAAATTCAAAAAAGTAAAAATAATTGCCAATCCTCTTTCCGGAAGAGAACAGGCCTTAGATAAAATAGTTGAACTTGTAAGACTTATGAGCAAGGATGAGTGGGACATAAATCTTTTGTTTACTCATAAAAGAGGCGATGGCTCTCGGTTTGCAAAAAATTATAGTGGAGAAGATTTAATAATTGCCTGTGGAGGGGATGGAACTTTAAATGAAGTTGTAAATGGTTTGGTTAAATCAAAATCTGAGGTACCTCTTGCAATTTTACAGGCAGGAACTGTAAATGATTTTGCAAATTATTTTAAGCTACCTCAAGATCCGGAAAAATTTTATAAAATGCTTAAAAATTTTAAAACTAAAAAAGTTGATGTAGGTCTGGCGGGAGATAGGATTTTTGCCAATGTGGCAGCTGGTGGAATTTTGACAGAGGTTGCTTATAGTGTTCCTGATGAACAAAAGGCTATTTTGGGACGCATGGCTTATTATCTTGAAGGCCTTAAGAAAATGTTTCAACTTAATTTTGAAAAGGATAAGTTTCTTAAAATTAATATAAATTGTAAAGAATATAAGGGTACTGAAAATTTATTTTGTTTTTTAATTGCTAATACCACATCAGTGGGTGGTTTTAAGAAAATTGCTCCTGAGGCAAAGGTAAATGATGGATACCTTGATGTAATTTTAATTAAAGAACCTACGGCTCTTGATATTCTTGAAATAGCTCCTGCAATTTTAACGGGGGATCATGTAGGTCATGATAAAATTATTTATATAAAGACCAAGGAAATAGAATTTTCTTGTGATGATAAGGATGTAGTTATAGATTTAGATGGAGAAAAATCCGGCTCTCTTCCTATGAATTTTAAAATTTTGGAAAAGGCTCTAAATTTAATTGTACAGGCATAGGAGGTAAATTATGGCGTCTACAATTAAAGATGTTGCAAAGATGGCTGATGTTTCGATTTCTACGGTTTCAAGAGTTATAAATGATTCTAAGCCTGTAAGTCCCGAAGCAAAAAAAAGAGTTCTTCATGCAATAGAAGTTCTCGATTATAAGCCAAATGAAGTTGCCAGAAGTTTGGTTACTAAAAAATCAAACTTAATTGGCGTAATTGTAAGTGATATTGGTTCAAATTATGTTTCACAAATTTTAAGAGGGGTTGAGGAAATAGGTCGTATGTATAATTACGATATTATTCTTTCAAGTTCTTATGGTGATGGACAAGTTGAGGTTAAATTTGCAAAACTTCTTCTTCAAAAACAAGTAGAAGGTATTATTGTAATTTCAGATACTTTAAATAACAAGCTTTTATACAAGTTAGAAGAATCTAAAAAACCTTATATTGTTCTTAACAGATTCTATAATATTGATGAACATTATTCTGTTGGCATAAATAATAAAAGGGCAACTTATGATATGACTAAATACTTAATTGAAAAGGGTCATAAAAATATTGCTTGTTTAATTGTTAGAAAAGATTTTGACAGAACTGAAGAGAAGTATAAGGTTGAAGGTTATAAAAAGGCCCTTGGAGAAAATTCTTTAAAGGAAAATATTATTGAGCTTAATGGAATCAAAGAAAATGATATAGGAAATGAAATAGAGATTATTGTTGAAAAGATAAAAAAAGAAAAATTATCAGCTCTTATTTGCAGTCAAGATGAAATTGCAATCCATGTTTCCAACTATTTAAGGGATAGGGGTATAAATGTGCCAGAAGATGTTTCTGTAACAGCTTATGGCGGCTCTTATATTACAACAATTCACAGACCAAAGCTTACTGCTGTAAAAGTTCCCTACTATGATATAGGGGCTGTTGCCATAAGATCTATTTTAAAAGAAATAAAAGGAGAGAGTGACAACGAGAATGTTATGCTTCCTGCAAGAATTCTTGAAGGTCAATCTGTTAAAAAGCTTTAAAAGTGAAAACCCTTAAAAGGGTTTTTATTTTTTTACAAAATAATATTTACTCAATTAAATATTCCTTGCAAGGCAAGACTTGTAATTATATAATAGCAATGATTATGAACAGAAAGCCTATCTGTTCAATAACTGTCATTAAGATGGAGGAAAAATGAAGTTAACTAAATTATATATGCCAACTCTAAGAGAAGTACCTTCAGATGCGGAGGTTGAATCTCATAAACTTCTTTTAAGAAGCGGTATGATTAGAAAAGCCACATCCGGAATTTATACCTATCTTCCTTTAGGATATAGAGTTGTTAGAAAGATTGAACAGATTGTAAGAGAAGAAATGGATAAGTCTGGAGCTCAAGAAATTTTAATGTCTGCAATTCAACCAGCAGAAATTTGGCAAAAGTCAGAGCGCTGGGAAAAGTACGGACCAGAAATGTTTAAACTTAGAGATAGAAATGGAAGAGATTTTTGTCTTGGACCTACTGCAGAAGAATATTTTACGGAACTTATAAAGGGAGAGGTTAATTCTTATAAACAACTTCCCTTAAATTTATATCAAATTCAAACTAAATATAGAGATGAAAAAAGACCAAGGTTCGGTATAAATAGAGCTCGTGAATTTATTATGAAAGATGCTTATAGCTTTGATGTAGATAAAGAATCCATGGAAAAAGCTTATATGATAATGTATCGTGCTTATGAAAGAATTTTTGACAGACTTGAACTTGAATATAAAGTTGTAGAAGGTCAAAACGGTCCTATGGGAGGAAATAAATCTCATGAATTTATTGCTCTTTCAGAAACTGGAGAAGGTAGAATAGGATATTCAAAAACTTCTCAAATTGCTTATTCAGATGAAAAAGCCCCTGTTAATTATACTTTCACAGATGATTCAGAACCTAAAGATTTGGAAAAAGTTGAGACAAAAGATACAACAAGTATAGATATGGTTTCAAAACTATTAAAAGTTGAAAAAAGTAAGTGCTTAAAGGCTATTGACCTTTTAATATGCGGGAAACCTGTTTTTGTATTTATACCAGGGGATAGGGAACTGAATTTTGAAAAACTTTCTGAATTTTTAAATGTTGCTGAACATGAAATAGAAATAATGGATGAAGAAACCATAAAATCTTGTGGAACTTATCCGGGATTCACTGGCCCTATAAAGCTTAAAGGTCAAATAATTATAGATAAAAGTGTTACAAAAATTGCAAATTTAGTAGTTGGTGGTAATGAAAAAGATAAACACTATATAAATGCCAATTACAAAAGAGATTTTCAAGGACAAATAGCAGATGACCTTTTAATGGTTAAAGAAGGGGATATAATACCGGGAACAAATGAAAAATACGAGTTTGCCAGAGGAATTGAAGTTGGAAATATCTTCCAACTTGGAACAAAATACTCTGAAGCTTTAAATGTAACCTACCTTGATGAAAATGGAAAAAGCCAAAACTTTTATATGGGTTCTTATGGAGTAGGAGTTACAAGGAGTATTTCTGCCATAATTGAACAATATCATGATGAAAATGGAATTATTTGGCCACTTTCAGTTGCTCCTTATCAAGTAATAGTAACTATTGTAAACCCTAAGGATAAAGATCAAATGGAACTTGGGGAAAAGATCTATGGGGCCGTTGAAAATTTAGGCTATGAAGTTATCCTTGATGATAGAGATGAAAGAGCCGGAGTTAAATTTAAAGATAGAGATTTAATAGGAATACCTTTAAGAATTACAGTAGGTAAAAAAGCCAAAGATTCCATAGTAGAATTTTCAAAGAGAACAGATGGAGTAAATTTAGAGATTTCCGCAAAAGAAGCTCTTGAAAAAATAAACAATATTATTATTGACAACTTTACAGGAGATTTAAAAGTAAGCCTTGAAAAAATGGCTAAAGAGGGTCAATAATTTGAAGGCTATATAAAATTGGAGGAAATAAATGGCTGATTTTACTTTTAATATTGAGGAACAAATTGCAGTCCTATCAGAAAACAACAAGGGATGGACAAAGGAACTAAACATTGTAAGCTACAATGGAAGACCTGCTAAATATGATATAAGAGAATGGAGCCCAGATCATAAGTCTATGGGCAAGGGAGTAACCCTTACAGAAGAAGAACTTGGAAAAATAATTCAGGCTTTAAATAAATAATTTTTAAAAATATTTGTCTATGTTATAATATTTAAGACGTTAAGGAGGATAATATGACTGAAATACTCAAAAAAGAAAATAATAAAGTATATTTTGATATTGAAATTAGTGCAGAGGAGCTTAAAAAACAAGAATTAGAAGTGTATAAGAAAAACAAATCTTCAATTCAAATTCCCGGTTTTAGAAAGGGCCACGCACCTTTAAGAATAATCGAACAATTTTATGGAAAGGGAGTTTTTCTTGAAGATGCTGTAAATGATTTGCTTCCTAAAAAATATGAAGAAGCTGTAAAGGAATTAAACTTAGAAGTAGTAGACAGTCCTGAAGTTGATTTTGATAAAGTAGAAGAAGGAAAAGACCTTGTTGCCCATATAAGTGTTGATGTAAAACCTGAAATAGAACTTCCTAATTATAAGGGAATGGAAGTTGAAGAAGTAAACTATCAAGTAACTGATGAACTTATAGATAACGATCTTGAAAATCAAAGAAGAATGAATGCAAGAATTGTAAATGTTGATGATAGGCCAGCTCAAAAGGGCGATAAAGTTAACATTAATTTTGCAGGAAGCATTGACGGAGTAGAATTTGAAGGTGGAAAAGCTGAAAATCAAGACCTTGAACTTGGCAGCAACACTTTTATTCCAGGTTTTGAAGATCAAATTATAGGAAAGAATATAGGGGATGAGTTTGATGTAGTTGCAAGTTTTCCAGAAGATTATCATGCAAAGGAACTTGCAGGAAAAGAAGCAACTTTTAAAACAAAGTTAAATTCAATTTCTCTTGAAGAGCTTCCTGAAGTTGATGATGAATTTATAAAAGATATTTCAGACTTTGATACTGTTGATGAATACAAAAAAGATTTAAGAGAAAAAAGAGAAAAAGAATTTAAAGAAAGAACAGAAGCTGAGAAAAAAGCTCGTGCTTTAAAGACTCTTGCATCAAAAGTTCAAGTTGAAGTTCCAAAGGGAATGATTGAAGATGAAATTGAAAATATGGTAAACTCTTACAATCAAAACTTAGGGGCTCAAGGCTTAAAACTTGATCAATATTTAGGAATGCTTGGAACAAATTTAAAAGATTTTAAAGAAAATTTAAAACCTCAAGCAAAAGAGAATGTTATTGAAAGACTTACTCTTGATGCCATTGTTAAAAAAGAAGGTTTTGAAGTAAGTGACGAAGAAATAGAAAAAGAAGTGGACCAAGTTCTTGAAACATATTTCAGCAAAGACGAAGAAAAGAAAAAAGAAATGAAGCATATTATGCTTGAACACAACAAAGAAGCTGTTAAAAATGATCTTTTAGCAAGACGTGCTGTTGAAAAATTAGTAGAAGAATGTAAATTTGTAGAAAAAAAAGAAACTGAAGAAAAAACAGAAAAAAAGCCAAAGGCTAAAAAAACTACAAAAAAATCAGAAACTAAGAAAGAAGAAACTTCTGAAAAATAAATTAGAAAAGAAAAAAGATATTATCACTTATAAAAGTGAAGAAAGAGGTGGAATATGGCATTAGTACCTACTGTTATTGAACAGACAAATCGTGGGGAAAGAGCTTATGATATTTATTCAAGACTTTTAAAAGACAGAATAATTTTCATAACAGGAGAAATTAATGACATTACAGCGGATCTTGTGGTTGCTCAACTTTTATTTTTAGAGTCTGAAGATCCCACAAAGGACATACAAATTTATATTAATTCTCCCGGAGGTTCAGTAAGTGCAGGTTTTGCAATCTTTGACACAATGAATTATATAAAGCCTGATGTTTCAACAATATGCCTTGGAATGGCGGCATCAATGGGAGCATTTTTACTGGCAGCAGGAAAGAAAGGAAAGAGAATTGCTCTTCCAAACTCTGAAATAATGATTCATCAACCTCTTGGAGGAGCTCAAGGTCAAGCTTCTGATATTTTAATACACGCTGAAAAAATTATTGAAATTAGAGAACGTATCAATAAAATTTTGTCACAAGAAACAGGACAACCCTTAGAAAAAATTGAAAAAGATACGGATAGGGACCATTTCTTATCAGCTGAAGAAGCTAAAGAATATGGTTTAATAGATAAAGTTATTAAGGAAAGAGAATAAATATAAAATGTCTAATGATGAAATACTAAGATGTTCCTTTTGCGGCAAAACTCAAAATCAGGTAAAAAGACTTATTGCAGGACCTAATGTCTATATTTGCAATGAATGTATAGATCTTTGCCAAGATATTCTTGAAGAGGAAGAATTAAAAAAAGATGTTTCAAAAGACTTCACTCTTCCCACACCAAAAGAAATTAAAGATATATTAGATTCTTATGTAATAAGGCAAGATGCTGCAAAAAGGACTTTAAGTGTAGCTGTTTACAATCACTATAAAAGAATTATGCACAGCAAAAAAAGTTCTGAAGTTGAGCTTCAAAAGAGCAATATTTTGTTAGTAGGGCCAACCGGAAGCGGAAAGACCCTTCTTGCACAGACTTTAGCTAAAATCCTTCATGTGCCCTTTGCCATTGCGGATGCCACTTCCTTAACAGAAGCTGGATATGTAGGAGAAGATGTTGAAAATATACTTTTAAAATTAATTCAAGCGGCAGATTATGACATTGAAGCAGCTGAAAGAGGAATTGTATATATTGACGAAATAGATAAAATTGCAAGAAAATCTGAAAATGTATCAATTACAAGGGATGTTTCAGGAGAAGGAGTTCAACAAGCCCTATTAAAAATTATAGAAGGGACTCTTGCAAATGTTCCTCCCCAAGGGGGAAGAAAACATCCGAGTCAGGAATTTATCCAAATAGACACAAGCAACATCCTCTTTATAGTTGGAGGAGCCTTTGACAATATAGATTCAATTATTTCCCAAAGAATCGGAAAAAATTCCATAGGTTTTGGCAGTCAAATAAAATCAAAGAATGAAAGAGATTCAAAGATTTTAGAAAACTTAGAAACTGAAGATTTGATGAAATTTGGACTTATACCAGAATTAATAGGAAGACTTCCTGTTACTGTAACCTTGGAAGAGCTTGATGAAGATGCCCTTGTTGAAATTTTACAAGCGCCTAAAAATGCCCTTGTAAAACAATATCAAGAACTTTTAAGACTTGATAATGTAAAATTGAGTTTTACAAAAGAAGCCCTAAGATATATCGCAAGCCTTTCAATAAAAAGAAAATCGGGAGCAAGAGGCCTTAGAGGTGTAATAGAAAAAACCATGCTTGATATAATGTTTGAAATACCCAGTAGAGAAGACATAAGTCAAGTAAAAGTTACAAAAGAAGCTGTAGAAGGAAAAGAACCTGTAGAGATTATACTAAAAGAGAAAAAAGAATTAAAAGATTCTTCAAAATAGGCCCACTAATGTGAGCCTTTTTTTAAAATGGTGATATTATGAAAAAAAATATTTTACCTATGATTCCTCTAAGGGGAATTGTAGTATTTCCGGGTATGGTTACCCATTTTGACTGTGGAAGAAATAAATCCATAGGTTCAATAGAACAAGCAGAACTAAACAATTCAAATATTTTTCTGACGGCACAAAAAAATGAATTAATAGTTGAGCCTAAAGAAAAAGATTTATATAAATATGGAACAGTTGCCGCAGTAAAACAAATATTAAGAATCCCCGGCGGCACAATTAGAATTTTAATTGAAGGATTAAAAAGGGGAAAAATTGAAAAAATAATTGAACATGACAATTATCTTGAAGCGGAAATTACAGAATATGAAGAAGAAGATCAAAAAGAAGAAAGTATAGAAATAGAAGCTGCCATAAGACTTATAGAAGAAGATCTAAATAATTATAGTGAACTTGACAATAAATTAATACCGGGGCTTTTTCAATCAATAGTAGACGAATCAACACCTTCAACTTTAGTAGATACAGCAGCAGGCTATGTAAACTTAAAACTTGAAGATTATCAAAAAATTCTTGAAACAATAGATGTTTACAAAAGGCTTAAAAAATTTCATGAAATATTAAAAAAAGAAATAGAACTTTTAAGAATTGAAAGAAAAATAGATTCTCAAGTAAAATCTCAAATGGATAAAGTTCAAAGAGATTACTATTTAAAAGAACAACTGGAAGTCATAAAAAAAGAACTTGGAGAAGAAGAAGAGCCTTTAAGTTACGAAAAAAAATTAAAAAGTAAAAAATTGCCTAAAGAAGTCTTGGAAAAAGGCCTTAAGGAAGTAGAAAAACTTTCTCAAATGAATTCCCAATCTCCTGAATATGGAGTGATTTTAAATTATCTTGATTGGATTTTAGACTTGCCCTGGGAAGACTCAAAGGAAGAAAATATTGACTTAAAAAAAGCAAGAAAAATATTAAATAAAGAACACTACGGCTTAAAAAGTGTAAAAGAAAGAATTCTTGAATTTATTGCAGTTAGAAAACTTTCAAAAGACACAAAAGGGCCAATACTTTGTTTAGTAGGTCCGCCTGGAGTGGGAAAAACTTCTATTGCATCATCCATAGCCCACGCCCTCAACAAAAAATTTGTAAGAATGAGCCTTGGTGGAGTAACTGATGAAGCAGAAATAAGAGGCCATAGAAGGACTTATGTAGGTGCTCTTCCTGGAAGAGTAATAAGTTTAATGAAACAGGCAAAGGAAAAAAATCCGGTCTTCTTAATGGATGAAATAGACAAAATAGGAAATAATTATAGGGGAGACCCAGCATCGGGACTTCTTGAAGTATTAGACCCTGCTCAAAATAAAACTTTTACCGACCACTACATGGAGCTTCCCTTTGATTTAAGCGAAGTATTTTTTATAACAACGGCAAATACCACATCCACAATACCATCACCCCTTCTTGACAGAATGGAAATAATAAGTCTTGAAGGTTATACACCTGATGAAAAATTTAACATTGGAAAAAAATATCTTTTGCCAAGACAAATAAAAGAAAATGGCTTAAACAAAAAGAATTTTGCCCTATCTGACAGTGCCATAAAAGAAATAATAAATTATTACACAAGAGAAGCTGGAGTAAGAAGTCTTGAAAAAGAAATATCAAAAGTAGCAAGAAGGGCAGCCCTTAAAATAGTAGAAGGGGAAGAAGAAAAAATATCAGTAACAAAAACTAATTTGCCAGAATATTTAGGAGAAAAGAAATTTTTATTTGACCTCTTGGACAAAAAAAATCAAATAGGAACTGTAAATGGACTGGCATGGACAAGTATAGGTGGAGTAACCCTAACAATAGAAACTGCAGTTATGCCGGGAAAGGGACAAATTATTTTAACTGGCTCCCTGGGAAATGTCATGAAAGAATCGGCACAAGCTGCAATCTCTTATATAGGAGCAAACACAAAAAAATTCAATGTGAATGAAAATTTCAGATCTGAAATGGATATTCATATTCACGTTCCTGAAGGGGCAGTGCCAAAAGACGGACCATCCGCAGGAATTACAATAGCAACATCAATAATATCAGCCCTAACATTAAGGCCAGTAAAAAGAGATGTGGCAATGACAGGAGAAATAACTTTAAGGGGAAGAATTTTGCCCATAGGAGGCTTAAAAGAAAAACTTTTAGCAGCCCAAAGAATGGGAATAAAAAAAGTCTTAATACCAAAAGATAACGAAAGAGATTTAAAAGAAATAGACGATAAGGTGAAAGATCTTTTAGAAATAGTTCCTCTTTCATCAATGGATCAAGTTGTAGAACTTGCCTTGGAGGAAGCATGATTATAAAAAAATCGGATCTTGAAAAAGTAGCAGTAAAAGTATCCCAATATCCACCAGAAGATTTGCCGGAGCTTGCCTTTGCAGGAAGAAGTAATGTAGGAAAATCATCCTTTATAAACTCCATGTTAGGAAGAAGAAATCTTGCAAGAACATCATCCACACCAGGCAAAACAAGAACAGTAAATTTTTACAGGGCAGATGATTTTTTAAGACTTGTAGACCTTCCAGGCTATGGATATGCAAAAGTATCAAAGATGGAAAAAAATTCGTGGGCCAATGTAATAAATACCTATCTTGAAAATAGAAAAAATTTGCTGGAAGTAATTTTACTTGTGGACATTCGCCACGAACCCACAAGACAAGACAAAGAAATGTACGATTACATTCTTTCCTGCGGCTATACGGGAATTGTAATAGCAACAAAATCCGATAAAATATCAAAAGGTCAATTTCATAAACAAATAAGCATAATAAGCAAAAAACTTGAAATAAAAAATAGGGACCATATAATCGCCTTTTCATCTAAAAATAAAGAAGCAGTAGATGAAATGTGGGAAATTTTTACAGACATAGTAGATTTTTATAAAAATGAAAAAGAAGGCTTATAGAAAATAAGTCTTCTTTTTTTATAAATAAAAATCAAAATTATGATATTATATAGAAAATATAATAATAAAAAAAGGAAAAAATATGAGAAAAATTGCAATATTAGGCTATGGAACAGTGGGAAAAGGAGTTTACAAAATAATAAAAGAAAAATTTGAGTATCCTGAAAATATAGAAGAAAAAATCATAGTAAAAAAAGTTCTTTTAAAAGAAAATAAAAAACCCCAAGAAGAAATAAAAAATGTTTTCACCTATGACTATGAAGAAATTTTAGGCGACAAAGAAATAGACACAATAGTAGAAGTAACAGGAGCCATGGAAGAAGCCCACAACTACGTAAAAAAAGCCTTAAATATGAAAAAAAACATAATAAGCACAAATAAAGCCCTAGTAGCAAAACACTTAGAAGAATATATAGACTTGGCAGAAAAAAATAAAGTATCATTTTTATTTGAAGGAGCAGTAGGAGGAGCCATTCCCATACTAAGAGAATTAAAAAGCCTAAGAAAAATAAGTGAAATTACAAAAATTGAAGGCGTATTAAACGGAACAGGTAACTATATCTTAGACAGGATGACGGGAAAAAACTTAGATTATTCACAAAGCTTAAAAAATGCAAAGTATTTAGGCTATGCAGAAAAAGATCCATCAGATGACGTTTTGGGCTTTGACGGCAGAAGAAAACTAACTCTACTAATAAGTTTAAGCAGATCTCCAGTAAAAGAAGAGGACATAGAAATATTAGGAATAGAAAAAATAAAAATAGAGGACATAGAAAAGGCAAAATCAAAAAAATTAAAAATTCGTCATATAGCTTATAGCGAATTTAGAGAAAATTCTTATGTAGCCATTTTAGAACCTTGCATTGTAGATGAAAAGAATGATTTCTATAACTTAAAAGATGAAAAAAACTTAGTAAAAATATATGGCCAATATTTTGAAGAATTAAGTATTAAAGGAAAGGGAGCAGGAATGTTTCCAACAGCCAATGCAGTATTACAAGACCTTTTAAGTCTTGAACAAGGAAATTATACATTTGGAAAGCAAAAATTGGAAAATAAAAATGACAAGTTTCAAGGAATTTACTATTTAAGACTGCCAGGTTCATGTAAAATAGACTTAGAGCTTGCAGACAAGATAGATATTGAAAATGGATATATCTATATAAAAACAAAAAAAATCATAAGAAAAAGACTAGTTGAAGAGTTGGAAAGATTAAAAATAGAAGATTATTTTTTGGCAAGATACATTTAAGAGGAGGAAAAAATGAGAGCAGTAATAACAATAATAGGCTACGACAAAGTAGGAATAGTAGCAAAAGTTTCAAAACTTTTAGCAGACTATAATTTAAACATAGTAGACATAAACCAAACCATAGTGGACAAATATTTCACTATGATTATGATAGTGGACATAAGCAACTTGGGAGAAAAATTTACAGAACTTGTAGACAAAACAAACCAAATGGCAAAAGAATTGAAGATGGATATAAGAATTCAAAGAGAAGACATCTTTGATGCAATGTATCAAATATAGGTGGGCCATGGACGAAAAAAAAATACTTGAAACCATAAGAATGTTCGACCAAGAAAACTTGGACATAAGAACAGTAACAATGGGCATATCTCTTCTTGACTGTATAGACCAAGACATAGACAGAGCCTGCCAAAAAATTTATGAAAAAATCTATTCAAAAGCAAAAAATTTAATAAAAACAACAGATCTTGTAAGCAAGACCTATTCAATACCAATAATTAACAATAGAATTTCCGTAACCCCAATAGCCCTTTTAGGAGGAGCAACACAAGAAAAATCATATTTAAAATTTGCTCAAGTATTAGACAAAGTGGGAAAAGACCTGGGAGTGGACTTTATAGGAGGATTTTCAGCCCTAGTCCACAAAGGTTTTAACAAGGGAGATAAAATTTTAATAGACTCCATACCAGAAGCCTTGAGCCAAACAGACATAGTGTGTTCATCCATAAACGTAGGCTCATCAAAAGCCGGCATAAACATGGACGCAGTCAAAACACTGGGACAAACCATAGTAAAAACCGCAGAACTAACAAAAGATAAAGACTCCATAGGTTGCGCAAAACTTGTAGTATTTGCCAACGCAGTAGAAGACAACCCCTTCATGGCAGGAGCCTTTCACGGAATAGGCATGGAAGACTGTGTAATAAGCGTAGGAGTAAGCGGACCAGGAGTTGTAAAAGCAGCCCTTGAAAAAGTAAAAGGCAAGCCCTTTGAAACCTTAGCCGAAACAATACAAAAAACAGCCTTTAAAATCACAAGAATGGGAGAATTAGTAGGAAGAGAAGTATCAAAAGAATTGGACCTTCCCTTTGGAATAATAGACCTATCCCTGGCACCCACAGCAGAAATAGGGGATTCAGTAGCAAGAATATTAGAAGAAATGGGAATAAAAAACGTAGGCTACCATGGCACCACAGCAGCCCTCGCCCTATTAAATGACGCAGTAAAAAAAGGAGGAATCATGGCAAGCACCAACGTAGGTGGATTAAGCGGAGCCTTCATACCAGTATCAGAAGACGAAGGCATGATAAACGGAGTGAAAACAGGATCCCTATCCATTGACAAATTAGAAGCCATGACAGCAGTATGTTCCGTAGGCTTAGATATGATAGCAATCCCAGGCGATACCAGCCCATCAACAATATCAGCAATAATAGCAGACGAAGCAGCCATAGGAGTAATAAATAATAAAACAACAGCCGTAAGAGTAATACCAGTAATAGGAAAAAAAGCAGGACAATACGCAGAATTCGGAGGCCTCTTAGGCTATGCACCAATAATGGACATGGGAAAAGGAGATAGCGGTGAATTTGCAAACAGAGGAGGAAGAATCCCCGCCCCAATCCATTCCTTTAAAAATTAAAAAGAATAAATAGAAGAAAACCTACATCAATGAAATGTAGGTTTTTTTATATTTTAAAACCCAACGTAGGATTCATTTATGCGAAAAGGTAAACCCCTGCAATCGAATGTAGGGACCAACTTTGAAGCCCTAACCCGATTTTTGAAAAAATCGTGGTAGGTC